>DGRU01000125.1:28434-48397 GCA_002390025.1 Lachnospiraceae bacterium UBA4380 | reverse complement strand
GAGATGCAGCTAATTTTTCATATTCTTCTTTCCGGCCTTTTTTGCATCTGATAGACAGACGATCATAATTGGCACGTTGATATTTTTAGTCGTTTATAATTACTCCTGATTCCCCGGCATCGTCACTGACGAAGTATACTTCATGCTCACTGTACTCATCTCTATTCCCCGCTGAGTAGATCTCCACTGTCATGACATAGCCATCCATTTCTCTAAGAGCATAGGCAATCGGTGCATAATAGTGAATGTCTGACTCATCTTGCGAAGAACCGGAAAAAGAATCTTCACCATCAGCGAGCCTGTCATTTTCCCATTCAGGCGACGGCATATCACTTAGCTTCTGACATCTTGAAATTTCTATCCTGGGTTCTCCATCTTCCGGCTGCAATTCATCACCAATCAGACTGATAATATCACCTGCATTCACACCCATAAGGGTATAACCCTCCTGCATTGGTCTGTAGATGCTATCCCATACCTTCTGCGAATCATCCTTGAACGCGGCATCAAAGAACTCCTCTACCAGGCTCTTTGCAGCACTTTCATCAAAAGCAGGTTGTGAAGGACTTTCTGTTCCTCTTATATCCTCATAGTAAAGAACGTCGCCATCCCAATTATCTGCATCATCAAATTCAGTAAAAGAAAACTTCGGGTTACCGTTAGCATCATATGTATAATGTGTATGGCTTTTACTTTCTTCTCCATTCTGGTACTGGTATAAAGATGTTTCCATCAATCCCAATTCATTTAAGGTGAGATCAGCTTTATATGCAAACTGACCATTGCGTTCAAGTTCCCGATCAATCATGACTGACCCGTCATCACTGTATTTTTGTGTATATTTAAAAGTCGTATCAACATCGTCCTCAAAATATCCCTGAAAGCATAACTCTCTTCTCCCCGTTACTTCAATCTCATAAACCGGAATGTCCAGATTTTGTTCAAGATACAGTTCCCGGTCCAATGACGATTCAACACTCTCAAATGCGCCTGTATCGTCGCAGTGCACCTCTATGTGGTTAGGACAATGAGGAAAAGTCAGGATATAAATTCCCTTCATATCCCAAACCATTGTTTTCAATAGACCATTGTCATAATATTCATAGGAACAATCGCGATCTCTTCCATGAATACCACAAAGCCTTCCATCCTGATCATACGTACAATCAGTCTCCTCTCCTTCAGAATACAAAGAAATTATTTTGGTTAAACGATAGACCGGATAATCAGTTGAATTTTCCGAGGATTCCTCTGATCGTTCCGAAGATTCCTCTGATTGCTTTTTGCTCAGAGGATTGAGCTTGTTTATCATTTCCTTGTCTATTGGGTTAAATCCCCCAAAAGAACAGGCCGACAAGCAAATACAGAAAAACGCAATGCTTATTGTCGATAATAGTTTTCTGAACATCACAAACTCCTTTCTGCAAAAAACTTTCTTAATAAACACTCCAAACAATTAAACTCTCCAGACAATGCCGCCAAATATAGTGTCTTACTATATTTTTATTATATTATTGAAAACATCTTGTTTTGTAGCGGAGACTTTAAAAGATTATTCTCTTCGCACTTACTGCTCCTGCGAGGTTTTATCCTACTCCATTTTTGACCCTTTGTAAAAGCAAACCAGACGTTTCATCATCCAGACAGTCGTTTCTGCTATAGCTCTATGCGCTTCTGTAGCAGCTGCTATTTCTGCCGTAAGCTTCAGATTGTCATCCTTCGGCGTCAATGATAAGATGAATCAATCGAATCAGAAACCGTCCTTTCCGGACAGTCAACTGATTTCATTTTTCTATTTTTTTCAAGATTTTTACATTTTTGGACTGGTAGCAAAGATGTCAGAAAACCGGAGGTAAGTCAGGTTGATCACACAGATATCAGATGATTTTGATTTGGAAAAAATAGCGGAGAGCGGGCAGTGTTTCCGGTGGGAAAAGACAGACGCTATTGAAAACGATTCTTGCTCTCCTATGAATAAGCAGGAGACTGAAAAGCAGAGAAATAAAGCAGACAGCGCAAGTCACCCCTGCACATACCGCATCCTTGCAGGTAATTCCTGCCTGTATATCACTGAGCTGGATGCCGGCCAAGGGCTCTATGAGCTAGGCTGTTCCGAAGAGGACTTCTCAAACTTCTGGCACAGCTACTTCGATCTGGGTGAAAACTACCGCTGCATCCGTGAGCGGATTGATCGAGCCCGGGATCCATTCCTCTGGGAGGCGGCAGAGCAGGAAAAAGGAATCCGCATCCTTCGCCAGGATCCCTGGGAGATGCTGATCACCTTTATCATTTCCCAGAACAAGAATATTCCGGGAATCCGCCGCTGTGTGGAATCTCTCTCCCAAAGCTGCGGAGAAAAGAGACTTGATTCCCGCAGAATTCCTTATTATGCCTTTCCGACACCACAGCAGATTGCCTCTCTCTCAGATGATGCACTTGCACAATGCCGGCTGGGATACCGCTGCAAATATGTGAAGGCAGCGGCAGAAGCTGTCCTTACGGAAAAGATCAATCTCGAGGAACTGACCGCGTCAGATGAAAAGAGCGCGATGAAGTCTCTCACCGCGCTCTATGGTGTCGGCATAAAGGTTGCCAGCTGCGTGTCTCTGTTCGGCCTGCACCACGTGGACGCTTTTCCCATTGATGTATGGGTCAAAAAAATACTGTCGCAGGAATATCCTGACGGCTATCCCTACGACCAGTATTCTCCCTATAACGGAATCTATCAGCAGTATATGTTTGCCTATTACCGGCACCGCGCCGGACACTGAGACAGAACCAAAAAATAAATGCCTGTGCCTGACGCAGGGCTATCTATTATGTGCTCTTTTCCCGAATAAGTTCCCAATAAAGAATTTTAACAAGGTCTCCAATAAGAGTTCCCTATAGAATTTTCTAATAAAAGTTTCTAACAAATATTTCCAAAAAAGTAAAGAGGTTATAAGTCCCCTCACATCCTCTCCCGGATCCTTTCGATGGCACGGATGGTATTTTCCTTTGTTCCGAAAGCGGTCAGGCGGAAGTAGTGCTCTCCGGCCGGTCCGAAGCCGGAGCCGGGGGTTCCAACCACATTTGCTTTTGACAGAAGGCTGTCAAAAAACTCCCAGCTGGTCATATTGTCCGGCGTCCGCAGCCAGATATAGGGCGCATTGACCCCGCCGGAGACCTCGTAGCCGGCGCTCTGCAGCCCCTCATAGATGATCCTGGCATTATCCATATAATAAGCAATCTGATCCCTGATCTGGGCTCTTCCCGCATCTGTGTAAACGGCCTCTCCCGCTCTCTGGACGATGTAGGGCGCGCCGTTGTACTTGGTTCCGTGGCGCCTTGCCCAGAGGGGCCAAAGCCTGACTCCGTCCGCCTCCAGATCTTCCGGAATAACTGTGAAGCCCAGACGCAGGCCTGTAAAACCGGCAGTCTTGGAGAAGGAACGGAACTCGATCGCACAGCCTCTGGCGCCCTCGCACTCATAGATACTGTGCGGCACATCCTCTTCCGAAATGTAGGCCTCATAGGCCGCATCGTAGAGGATGATGGACCCGTTTTTGTTGGCGTAGTCCACCCACTCCTGAAGCCTGTCCTTTTTCATGACAGCGCCCGTAGGATTGTTGGGGAAGCACAGGTAGATCAGATCCGGAGCCTTTCCCTGAGGCAGCTCCGGTGCAAAACCGTTCTGCGCTGTGCAGGGCATATAGACCACATCCCGGTAGGCTCCCGCCGCCGTATCATACAGCCCTGTCCTTCCTGCCATCACGTTGGAATCCACATAGACCGGATAGACAGGATCGCACACTGCGATCGTATTGTCGAGGCTGAAGATTTCCTGAATATTGCTGCAGTCGCACTTGGAGCCGTCGGAGATAAAAATCTCCTCCGGTGAAATATCACAGCCCCTGCTCTGATAATCGAAAGCCGCAATCTTCTCCCTCAGAAAAGCATATCCCAGATCCGGCGCATATCCTTTAAAAGTCTCCGCCGCTCCCATCTCGTCAACTGCCCTGTGGAGCGCCCCGATGATCTCCGGAGCAAGCGGCTGCGTCACATCTCCGATCCCCAGACGGATCACGTCTGCCTCCGGATGTGCCTCCTGGTACTCCCGGACCTTCTTCCCAATCGTTGAAAAAAGATAATTTCCCGGTAAACGCAGATAATTGTCATTTGCCTTTGCCATGTGCCTTCCCTCCTGTGTAAAGCCGGCTGCCCGATCATCAACCGGTTATTCTCTTTCCGGTTTGCGGTCAGGTTCCTGCCGATTTGCAAGTGTTCCTAAAACAAAAACAGGCGCACGAGGATAGGCCCCCGAGCGCCTTTGCTCTGTTGCAACTATAAAAACAATAATACTTATAAAAAACTTCATGCGATTCTACGATGATCGCATTGAAGGGCGTATCGCCTTTGATGCTCCTTTGTAATAGTATTTCCGGAAAGCGTATATGTCAATACAGATTTATTGCGCCCTTAGGAAGTCGCCTTCAAGGTATACCTCCCGTGTCGGTCAGCTTTTTTCGCAGAGCTGTACTAAGGCTTACCGCTTCGAAGCCAGTTCGTGACCGGTAACCTGCAATCTCTACATTGCTAAACATGTCTAAATAGAGTATCATGTATGTACATGTGTCTTGACAGCCCGGGAAGCAGCCGGTAAATCCTTTCACTGAGAACTCCACCATGTTCTTCTTTCTTGAATGGTATGTGCTGCAGTTCCGGCAATAACAAAGGAGATCAACAGTATGGACAGACAAAACCTGACCCTTCTTACTGACCTGTATGAACTGACCATGATGCAGGGCTATTTCAAGAACAAAGAAGAAAACCGAACCGTTATTTTCGATGCTTTCTACCGCACCAATCCCTTCGGGGGCGGCTATGCCATCATGTGCGGTGTTGAACAGCTGGTCCGCTATGTGAAAGACCTGCATTTCAGCAGCCAGGACATCGAATATCTTCGCAGCCTGGAGATCTTTGACGCGGACTTCCTGGATTATCTGGCAGATTTCAAATTTACAGGTGACATCTATGCGATTCCCGAGGGAACTCTGATGTTCCCCCGCGAGCCCATGGTCAAAGTCATCGCCCCAATCGCCCAGGCCCAGCTGATGGAGACTGCGATCCTCAATATCATCAACCACCAGAGTCTGATCGCCGCCAAGGCAGCCCGCATCTGCTATGCCGCCAAGGGCGACGGCGTCATGGAGTTCGGCCTCCGCCGCGCGCAGGGTCCCGATGCCGGCACCTACGGCGCACGTGCAGCCGTCATCGCGGGATGTGTCGGAACCTCCAACGTCCTGTGCGGCGAGCTCTTCGACGTTCCCGTCAAGGGCACCCATGCACACAGCTGGATCATGAGCTTCCCGGATGAGCTGACCGCCTTCAAGACCTATGCGGACCTTTATCCCAATGCCTGCATCCTGCTGGCCGACACCTATGATACGCTGAAATCCGGTGTCCCGAACGCGATCAAGACCTTCCAGTATATGCGCGACAAGGGCACTCTGGGCAAAGGCTACGGTATCCGCCTCGACAGCGGCGACCTTGCCTATATCTCCAAAAAGGCCAGAAAGATGCTCGATGAGGCAGGTTTCCCGGATGCGATCATCTCCGCCTCCAACGACCTGGACGAGCATCTGATCAACTCCCTGAAAGACCAGGGAGCGACAATTACTTCCTGGGGCGTCGGCACCAACCTGATCACAGCCAAAGACAATCCTTCTTTTGGCGGCGTCTACAAACTGGCTGCCATCCAGGATGACAAGGGCAATTTCATTCCCAAGATCAAGCTGTCCGAGAACACCGAGAAGGTCACCAATCCCGGCAACAAGAAGATCTACCGTGTCTACAATGAGCCCGAGCACAAGATCCAGGCAGATATCATCTGTCTTGAGGAAGAGACATACAGCGAGAACGAGCAGATCACCCTCTTCGATCCCGTCGAGCCCTGGAAAAAGACCCGCCTGGCTCCCGGCGAATTCTCTCTGCGCGAGCTGATGGTGCCGCTCTTCAAGGACGGCAAATGTGTCTACGAGTCTCCCAAGACCATGGATATCCGCGCATACTGCATGAAAGAACAGGAAACGCTCTGGGAGGAGTCCCGCCGTCTGGTCAACCCTCACCAGGTCTACGTAGACCTGTCCCAGAAGCTCTATGAAAACAAGCTCCGCCTGCTCGATGAGATCACAGAGCAGAAAATGAAAATGGCAGATGCCTGATCTGTTTTCTCAACAGAAAAAAATACAGGATGAAAATTGAAAAACAGCTTCCTCATCTCGATTGATGCGGAAGCTGTTTTTTATATGCGCTTTCCTTTTTCAACATGCGTGGCCTTTCCTTTTTTGGACAGCTCGGTCGCTTCACTTTTTCGGGCTAGTGGTGACCTTTTGCCCGCTATCTCCTTCAGTCGCTTTGCTCCTTTCCGGGCATGGGTGATCTTTCTCTTCCGGGACAGCTCTGCCGCTTCGCTTTTCATAAAAAACCTGCCTCTGCGGTTTGCAGAAGCAGGCTTTATAATCACAAAAAGAATACATTTGACTAAATAACTTTGTCAAAATACCTTTGTCCGGCAATCAGTCCTTGTCCCTGATCATGGCGTGCCACTCCTGCAGGGGCAGGATGAGGCCCTTGCCTCTGCGCTTGAGATGGCTGATGCCCTCTGCTGCGGCGAGGCCTGCTGCCGTGGTGGTGACATAGGGGATCTTGGCCTTGATGGCTGCCTTGCGCAGGTAGCTGTCATCATGGCGGGCACCCTTGCCCATGGGGGTGTTGACGACCATCTGGATCTCGCCGTTGGTGATGAGATCGAGGATGTTGGGACGGCCCTCATAGTTCTTGTTGACGCGCTCGCAGGGGATGCCGGCCTGGGCAATCGCCTTGCAGGTCTGGTCAGTCGCCAGGATCTTGAAACCGGCCTCGTGAAATCTGCGCGCGATTTCGGGCGCATAGGGGCGGTCAGGCTCGCTGACCGTGATGAGCACGGTTCCCTCCAGAGGAAGGATCATCTTTGCTGCTTCCTGGGCCTTGTAGAAGGCACCGCCGGTGGAACGGGAAATGCCCAGAACTTCGCCGGTGGAGCGCATCTCGGGTCCGAGTACGGGGTCGACTTCCGGGAACATGTTGAAGGGGAAGACGGCTTCCTTGACGCCGTAGTAAGGGATATCCTTCTCCTTCAGGTCCGGCACAGGGGACTTGCGTCCGGTCAGCTCCGCGGTGATGATCTCGGTGGCCAGAGGCACCATGCGGATGCCGCAGACCTTGGAGACAAGCGGAACGGTTCTGGAGGCACGGGGATTGGCCTCAAGTACGTAGACGACATCGTCTTCAATGGCGTACTGCATGTTCATCAGGCCGACGACATGCATCTCCTCGGCGATCTTTCTGGTGTACTCGCGGATGGTCTGCAGGTGCTTCTCGGAAATATGCGCGGAAGGAATGATGCAGGCGGAGTCACCGGAGTGGATACCGGCCAGCTCGATGTGCTCCATGACTGCGGGCACAAAGGCGTGGGTTCCGTCGCAGATCGCGTCTGCCTCGCACTCCATGGCGTTGTGGAGGAAGCGGTCGATCAGGATCGGGCGGTCGGGTGTTACTCCGACTGCAGCCGCCATATAGTCTGCCATCTGCTCATCGTCGTGGACGACTTCCATGCCGCGTCCGCCCAGAACATAGGAGGGACGGACCATGACGGGATAGCCGATCTTGCCGGCGATCTCCTGGGCCTCTTCCACGGTGGTTGCCATGCCGGCCTCGGGCATGGGGATGCCCAGCTTGTCCATCATGGCGCGGAAGTGATCGCGGTCCTCAGCGAGGTCAATGACCGCAGGGGAGGTTCCGAGGATCTTGACGCCTTCTTTTTCCAGCTTGGAAGCCAGGTTCAGAGGTGTCTGTCCGCCGAACTGGGCGATGACGCCGACGGGCTTTTCTTTTCTGTAGATCGAGAGGACATCCTCCAGGGTCAGAGGCTCGAAATAGAGCTTGTCGGAGGTGTCATAGTCTGTGGAGACAGTCTCGGGGTTGCAGTTGACAATGATGGTCTCAAAGCCCAGCTTGCGCAGGGACTGAGCGGCGTGGACACAGCAATAGTCGAACTCGATACCCTGTCCGATGCGGTTAGGGCCGCCGCCCAGGATCATGATCTTGGGCCTGTCGGTGTTGATCGGGTTCTTGTCCTCGCCGATGTAGGTCGAATAGTAATAGGCGCTGTCCTGTGTGCCGCTGACATGGACGCCTTCCCAGTTCTCGGTGCAGCCGAGAGCTTCGCGGGCGTTGCGGATGTCATCCTGTTTCACATCCAGGATCTGTGCCAGATAGTGGTCAGAGAAGCCGTCTTTCTTGGCCTGGAGCAGAGCCTCATCAGAGGGAATGCGGCCCTTGAATTCTCTTACCAGAGCCTCTTCCTCTTCCACGAGTTCCTTCATTTCCTGGACGAAATAGTGTTTGACCTTGGTGATGTCAAAAATCTCATCCACGGTCATGCCCTTGCGGAGGGCCTCATACATGATGAAGTGGCGCTCGGAGGAGACGTTGACCAGGAGCTTTCTGAGTTCTTCGAGGGACATTTTGTCATAGCCGTTCACATGGCCGAGACCATAGCGTCCCTTCTCCAGGGAGCGGATGGCTTTCTGGAAGGCTTCCTTGTAGGTCTTGCCGATGCTCATGACTTCGCCGACGGCGCGCATCTGCGTGCCCAGCTTGTCCTCGACACCCTTGAACTTTTCAAATGCCCAGCGGGCAAACTTGACGACGACGAAATCGCCGGTGGGGACGTATTTGTCCAGGGTCCCGAAACGGGAGTCCGTCAGATCCGCCAGGGTCAGACCTGTCGCAAGCTTTGCGGAGACCAGCGCGATCGGGAAGCCGGTCGCCTTGGAGGCCAGGGCGGAGGAACGGGAGGTGCGGGGGTTGATCTCGATGACGATCACGCGGCCGCTCTTAGGGTCATGGGCAAACTGGACATTGGTGCCGCCGATGACGCCGATGTGCTCGACGATCTTGTAGGCCTGCTCCTGCAGTTTTTTCTGAAGGTCCTCATCGATGGTCAGCATGGGGGCCGTGCAGAAGGAATCACCGGTGTGGACGCCGACGGGGTCGACGTTCTCGATGAAGCAGACAGTGATCATGTTGTTGTCCTTGTCGCGGACGACTTCCAGCTCGAGCTCTTCCCAGCCCAGGATGGACTCTTCAACCAGGACCTGGCCGATCAGGGAAGCCTGCAGGCCGCGGGCACAGACAGTTCTCAGTTCTTCTTTATTGTATACGAGGCCGCCGCCGGCGCCGCCCATGGTATAGGCGGGACGAAGGACTACGGGATAGCCGAGCTTGTCGGCGATCGCCAGTGCCTCTTCCACGCTGTAGGACACTTCACTGCGGGCCATCTCGATGCCCAGCATATCCATGGTCTTTTTGAATTCGATGCGGTCCTCGCCTCGCTCGATGGCGTCTGCCTGAACGCCGATGACCTTGACACCATATTTATCCAGAACGCCTTCCTTGTAGAGTTCGGCGCAAAGGTTCAGTCCGGACTGTCCTCCCAGGTTGGGGAGCAGGGCGTCAGGACGCTCTTTTTTGATGATCTGCGTGACCCTGTCGACATTCAGAGGTTCGATATAGGTCCTGTCTGCCATTTCCGGGTCTGTCATGATGGTAGCCGGGTTGGAATTCACCAGCACAATCTCATATCCCAGGCTGCGCAAAGCCTTGCATGCCTGCGTCCCCGAGTAGTCAAATTCACAGGCCTGGCCGATCACGATCGGGCCGGAGCCGATGATCAATACCTTGTGGATGTCAGTTCTCTGGGGCATTTAATCTCCTCTCTGGCGGCAACACACTTCCGCCAATCATAGCCTGCGGTAACCGGGACTTGTTCTTCCGGCCCGGTCAGCACAGTTATGCTCCTTTTAACTTAAAATTTGCCACCCCTCATTATAAACAGGGATTTTAAAAAAATCCATGAAAATCTTCTTGACAAACACTTTTTTTATGAACTTTTCATATACAGTTCGACAGCATTGAACAAAACATTGTGCAATCGCATGTGTTTATACAAGTGAAATCTGCCCGGCCTACTCTCCGTCCCCCCTGTCTGATCCGGAAGAGGACGCGTTTCTCTATTGAAAAGCATCCGCACCCTGGGTTATAATTCAGAGAAATACAGGCATTCTATTCATGCGTTTCCGGTCACCTGTCCGGAAAGGCAGCTATGCTTTCAATTACCCGAAGGAGTTTATGAATGAGCGAAAAGAAATATAAAGTTGGATATACGACCGGTGTATATGACATGTTCCACATCGGGCATTTGAATATTCTGAAAAAAGCCAAGGAGCGCTGCGACTATCTGATCGTCGGCGTCAGCACGGATGAAGTTGTCGAGAGCTACAAGCACAGGGCTCCGATCATCCCTTTTGAGGAGAGGATCGCGATCGTCCGGGAGCTTCGCTGCGTGGACCAGGCTGTCCCGCAGGTTTCCATGGACAAAATGGAGGCGTGGAAACAATACCATTTCGACGCTCTCTTTCACGGGTCGGACTGGAAGGGCTCCGACATGTACAACAATATGATCGAGCAGTTCTCGAAGGTCGGCGTCGATGTCGTATTCCTGCCTCACACAGAAGGCGTGTCCTCGACGCTTCTGTCCGAAGTACTCTACACACTCAAGGAAGAATCGGAAGACGAATAACCGGCAAAAGGCCATGGAAGGGTTTCTCTGCTTTTTCATGCAGTACAGGAGGTTGATTTGAAAAAGGAAACACTGGACAAACTTCACCGTTTTGAACTGGAAATACTTGACGAGATCGACCGTGTCTGTCATGAGAATAATCTCCGCTATTACATTACGGCCGGAACCCTGTTGGGTGCTGTGCGTCACGGAGGCTTCATCCCCTGGGATGACGATCTGGATATTGTCATGCCGCGGACGGATTATGAGAAATTCCTCAAAATCTGCAATGACAAGATCTCTCCGCGCTTCTACTGCCAGAGCCGGTACAACTGCAATTTCCTCACCAACAACTTTGCCAAGGTGCGAGCCAAGAACACGGTGTTCGTGGAGGGATATCTGGATTCTCTTCAGGATCAGACCGACATGGGCATCTTCGTCGACATCTTCCCTCTCGACAATGCCAAAAAGGAAAAGGGCATCCAGCAGGCACAGAAGTTTTTGGTGGAAAAATTCACGGTCCTCTATTTCCTCAAATGCGGACTGCGCCCCGACCTTCCCAAAGCGGCCAGGATCCCGGCCGCGCTCTTCACCAGGAAGGGACTGTGGCGGATCCGGCACGGGATCGCCACGCTCAACAAAAATGACAATGCAGGCTACTATATCAATCTGGGAAGCAAATACAACATCCGCAAGCAGACGATCGCCAAAAAATATTTCGGCAAACCTGTCCGCCTGAAATTTGAGGACCGGGAATATGATGCTCCCTGTGATTACCTGTATATCCTGGAACACATCTACGGAAAAAACTATATGGAACTCCCTCCTGTCGAAAAAAGGGTCACTCATGATCCCGTCCGCCTCAGCTTCGACCTGACCGGACCGGACGAAGAACTGAATTAAAAAACAAAAAGTACCTGACGGCTGCTTCTGCAGCCGCCGGGTACTTTTTTTCATGAAGTATTTTTATTCAGTTATTCATGCAGAATCCATAAAAATCTGTCTGCGGATCATATGCCTGCCTGTGCCTGACTGAATGCAGCTGCAGTTTTTCCTTATTTTTTCTGATCCGCGGTTTCCTTGTCTGCCTTGGGCAGGCGTCCGTAGGTCTTTGTCAGATCATAGATGCTGCGGGCCAGGTCGTGGGACAGCAGGTTGGGAACGACGCGCCACTGCCAGTTGCCCTGGGCGGTTCCGGGGGTGTTCAGGCGGGCTTCCTCACCCTTGACCAGGAAGTCCTGGATAGGAACGATGCACAGGTCGCAGACGCTGCGGAAGGCTTCCCGGATGAAGTCCCAGGTGAATGCGCCGTAATCGGTGTACTCGGAGTGGATAAAGCGGCGGGCGAAATCGCGGTCGTGGTCGCTGCACTGCTCGATCCATGCGCGGGTGGTGGTGTTGTCGTGAGTGCCTGTGTAGACAACCGCGTTCTTCACGTGATTGTAGGACAGATAGTAGCTGGACTCACTGGGGTCAAAGGCAAACTGGAGCACCTTCATGCCCGGATAGCCGGTTTCTGCCAGAAGCGCTTCTGTAGCGGGGGTGATATTGCCCAGGTCCTCTGCGATGATCGCGACATCACCGAGTTTTTTCTTCACAGCATTGAAGAAATCGCTGCCGGGTCCATTGACGACTGTGCCGTGCTCGGCGGTCTCGTCGCCGTAAGGCACCTCGTAGTACTCTGCAAATCCGTTGAAGTGGTCGAGTCGGACCACATCGTAGAACTCGAAGTTGCGGGCAAAGCGCTGGATCCACCAGTCATAGCCGTTCTTTTTGAGTTTTTTCCAGTCATAGACAGGGTTGCCCCAGAGCTGACCGGTCAGGGAGAAAGCATCCGGAGGGCATCCCGCCACGACAGTGGGAACCAGATCCTTGTCGAAACGGAAGATATCCGCATGCGCCCAGGTCGCCGCGCTGTCCATGGCAACATAGAAGGGGATGTCGCCGATGATCTTGATACCCTGCTCCGCCGCATATGCGTGGAGCTTTTTCCACTGGCGGTCAAACTGGAACTGCAGGAAGCGGTAGAAATCGATATCATCGGAGAGTTCCTTTGCCGCGAGGGTCAGGGCTCTCTTCTGGCGCAGGCGCTCGCCCTTGTCCCAGTCTGTCCAGGATTTACCCTCATATTTTTTCTTCAGAGCCATATACAGGGCATAGTCAAAGAGCCAGTAATGCTCTCTCTCCAGATATTCCTGATACTCTGCGTGATATTTGCTGTGGCTTTCTGAATTCTCAAGAGAGCGGAAGCGCTCAAAAGCGATCTTCAGGGCGCTGTAGCGGTTATTGTAGAGCGCACCGTAGTCGACTTTTTCGGGATCACTGCCGAAATCAAAACTGTTCACTTCATCCCAGGTGAGAAGTCCCTCTTCGATCAGCTTTTCCAGATCGATGAAGTAGGGATTTCCTGCAAAGGAGGAGACAGACTGATAAGGCGAATCGCCAAAACCGGTCTGGCAGAGGGGCAGGACCTGCCAGTAGGACTGGCCGGCTTCCTTGAGGAAATCGATGAATTCATAGGCCTCTCTGGAAAAGCTTCCGATTCCGAAGCGAGAGGGAAGGGATGATACGGGATACAGAATTCCGCTTTCTCTTTTCATATTTGTTACATAGTCCTTTCGTTTGATTTATGGTTACAGTACAAACAAACCTGAAATTCGAGGTGTTTTGCGCGGCTTTTTCGCGCAAATCCCGAGTGTAACGGCGCGCGGCGCACGCAAAGCGTATTGGAATCGCCGCGCGCAGCGTTACATGTACACGCCCTTCGAGGGGGCGGGTACAGTAACGATTTATGTATTCACTTCTGCACTCCCGCGGAGGGGATCACTGGCAGGATCCGGCGCGGGGCCAAAAGCAGATACCGGTTCAGGGGCCGCCTGTGCGGCAGTTTCCCGGTGCGGGAAGTCTGTGCGGCTTTTGTCATTCCGCAGGCATGACATAGATAATCCTGTGAAACCAGTCCGGCGCATAGACATAGGGATAAATCTCGTTGTTGCCCTGAATGACATTCTGGTAATACCACAGAGCCGCCAGATAGACGAGCAGGGCAAGGGCGACAATGGCGCGGTTGTCTCTGCGCAGGATGCGGACAAGGCGGGAATAGGCTATGAACCTGTAGTAGCCGAAGTAGTAGCTGATCCTGTACAGGGCCGGGCGCACGCTGCGAAGCTGCACTGTGCAGATTTCCAAGAGCAGCATGATCACGACGAACATGCCCAGGACCTGTGTCCCGGATCTGTCCTCCCAGAATGTCCCTTTTCCCCCTGTCTCCGGATCTTCTGCCGCAGGCTCCGGATCAGTGACCTGCGCTGATCCCGCCAGCACTCCGTCTCCCGTGATGTCCTCAAATCCGCAGAAGCGGTCGTAATAAAGAATGACAGGAATCAGGAAGGGCAGGCGCAGGATGGTCGGATTGAGCGCCACAGCGACACCCTTTGCCATGTACCTGGCGAACTTGGCAGGCAGAAGGTTCATGTTCAATACGATGCGCAGGAGGGGACTGTAAAAGAGGATCACACCCATGCATGCGATGATGAGGAAGAACTGCAGCCAGCGGGGCGGCATCTTTTTCATTACCAGGTACAATACCGGCAGCGTCAGGGCGATGAGGCCTGTCGCGTGAAACAGGATGGCTGCCGCGTTAAAGACCGCAAAGAGCAGATACTTTTTTTCCAGAAAAAAGGGGAAAGCCGCGAAAATGATTGCCAGGGCCAGACACTGGCGCATGGTGTTGAGCGTGTCTCCGTAAAACAGAAAGAGGAAGCAGGCCCAGCCCAGAGTGATGGAGCACCAGCGCCTGTAGTACCACAGTCCCGCCATGGTAAACCCGCAGATGATGAGCGCTGTCACCAGATAAAACAGGTGGGGATTGTTGGTAAATCTGGAGACCGCATAGGCCAGCCCTTTGTAGAGAAGGTCGATCTCCGACTGGGTGCGCAGAAAGGCGCGGAGTCTGCGCGCATTACAGGCACCCCGGAAGACATAGTTTCCGTAAGTCGCAATGTCTGTCCCCACAGAATAGTCCCTTGCACCCGCCAGAATCACAGGAAAGGCGACGGACAGACAGCAGAGGAAAGTACCTGCAGTCCTGCTCCTTCTGCACGCCCACTCTCCCGCAGCGCAAATCAGTATGGATATAAAAAAAACAGCAAAATACTGGCCCACTGATACCTCCAGAAAGATTCATAGAATCACTATTCTTTTTTCCTGGCATCGGAAGCCCTGTACATTAGATAGAAGATCCTTTTTCCTGTCATCAGGGCACGCAGTTTCATCTTGTCAATCCTGCGCACGCCGGGCGCATGCAGAAATTCCTTCCTGAGTCCTCGAACCGTATCGATGATCCGTTTCTGGACATCCGGGAAGAGGTGATAATCCGTCGCGAGCATGTCCGAGAGGAAACGCATGTAAGTCACAACCTGGAGACGGACTGCCGCACCCCGCAGGGCGGGATATTCTTTGGAGATCATCTCTGTCACACGCTCGGACGTATCCAGAAGGGTCAGGTTTCTCTCCCCGATCCGGCTGTGCATAATAGAACCCGCCTGCATCCTGTAGAAATACAGGGCATCCGTGACGGCGGCGGCCTTCTTGGCCCCCAGCATGACATCGTAGATGACGGCGTAATCCTCATACAGGAGACCTTTGGTATAGCGGTAATTCTCCCAGAGGCTGCGCCTGAAAAGCTTTCCCCAGGCCTGATGTCCGAATCCCTCATTCATGAGCATGCGCCGGAGCGCCTCCTCGGTGCCGAAGGCCTCACTGGTAAATTTCCTTCTCTCTTCCGGAACAGCTTCCTCGCTGAAGCGGATGAAATCCCCGACGGCGACATCCGCCTTTGTGCGGACACAGGCCGTCCACAGATGTACGATTGTGACCGGAGAAATGGCATCATCACTGTCCAGGAAATACAGGTATGCCCCCGTACTCGCATCAATGCCGGTGTTGCGGGCAGCGGAGAGACCTCCGTTAGCCTGATGGATGACACGGACTCTGGAGTCTTCCGCTGCGAGTTCATCACAGAGCTCACCGCTCCCGTCAGTTGATCCGTCATCTACAAAGATGATCTCCAGATTCCGGAATGTCTGCGAGAAGACGCTGTCCGCGCACATCCGCAGATAGGGTTTGACATTATAGACAGGGATGATCACCGAGATCAGATCCTCTGCACTTTTCATATAATCCTCCCGGTGAAATGAACACCTTACTTCTTTTTACCTTCCTTGCGGACATTGACCAGACTCTTTGCGATTGCCTTCAGACGCCTGCGGAAGATCAGTGCCAGGACCATCAGAAGAAACAGCAGGCCGTATCGCATGATCCTCGACTGATAAGTGAAGAGCAGCACAAATCCCGCAGACATGAATGCAATTGACAGCCCCCAGTATTGTGCGGCCGGAAAGGGGCGGATTCCGCCGAGAAAGCGGTCGCAGACCCGGTTCATCATCAGGTAATGTCCTGCAGCATAGACCAGGTAGCAGAACAGGGTCGTATAACCCGCTGCGTAATAACTGTATATCTGAATGAAAATATAGTTTGTGACCAGATTCAGAAGAGCGCCCGTAACACTGGCCACCATAATGAAAGACCTCTTCTCAAAGTAGAATTCAAATTTGGCGAAAAGGTCATAGCTGAACATGAAAAACACGCTCATGGAGACCGGAGGAATGACATAGATGGCATTGTAATAAGCCTTCGGTGCGAAAACAGCCACTGCCTCCGGCGCAAGCAGCATCAGAAGAAGATTTGCGCCGGCAATCAATCCCATCGCCATAAAGGAGACCTGTGAAACGTCCTTTGCCCTTCCCGCTTTGATCTTCTGATAGATCCACGGACTCAGGGTCTGAGAGAGCGCCGTGTTGAAAAGTGTCATGAGAAGAGAAATCTGATACGCCAGATTATAGATACCCGCCTCGCTTTTGCCGACCATGTCACGGATCATAATCCTGTCGACACTGGACAGCACCGTCTGCGACAAATAATGCGGCACAAGAGGCAGATTGAACAGCAGCGCATACCGCCAGAATTTTCCGGAATAAAAGACACCTCCCCGCACCATCTGGATTACGAAAAGCCCCGTGTAGCCCACAAGTTCCACAAGAGCAAGTCCCAGGATCCTGGCTGTCACCTTGTCCTGTGCATGGATCACGAAAAAAATCCCCACAGCCGGCTTGGCCACAGACACAAGCAGGGTCAGTGCCACAAGTCTCCTGTAGCTGTACATCACGCGCTGCTCCGCCGCCCAGAAATTAAAGGCAGCAGTCGCCCAGATCATGACCAGCATGGCCAGTACCTGAACAGTGGTCAGTGAAAACAGGCTGTTCCAGAAGTCTCTCTTCACCAGATAGACTGCCGTCCAGACCAGACACAGGGTCAGGGTCAGTCCCTGCAGGCTGGACGAATAGACGGCCCGCTGCTCCTCATATTTGACCAGTCCCTGTGTATACACACCATAGAAAAGATTCAGGGTGACAAAAATAGTGATAATCCCCAGCCAGGAGTTAAAAGCGCCGTACTGCCCGTATTCCTCTGTCGTCAGAAGTCTTGTGAAGATCGGTGTTGTGATGGAAGAAATGCCCTTCTGCAAAAAAGAACAGATCAGAAACCAGAAGGAAGCTCTCACCTGGACAGACATATTCCGGTATTTTTGCAGAAACTTTCCCATTCCTCTACCTCTGTTTCTACTTACAGTCAGTCAATTTGAAATGATTGCACATCTTTGTTGTGCAGCCCCGCATGCAGAGGCCTTCAGCAGCCGTGCCTGCGGCCGCTTCCGCCTGTGGTCACAGATGCTCTTTCTGGAATTTTCTGGCACGCCCCATGGCATCCAGGGCCCGGAACTGTCTGTGCCTGATCAGAAACAGCACGACCCGCCTCTGTCTGGAGAGGCCGCGCAGGTTGTCGGTCTGCAGGGCCTGCTGTACAATGGGCTGCTGCAGATATTGCTGATACCCCTTTTTCTTCTCGGAAAAAGGAGCCGGATTGTCAGGATTGAAATATCCGCTGATGGCAGTCGTGATGATCACGTAGAGCAGACGGTTGTCGAACCAGGGCAGAAGTCTGTCCCGGTTGCTGCTGGTCTCGATCAGGTCACGGATCTTTTCAAAACAGCGGATGACAAAGCGATGGTTCTCCTCGCTGTGAGAGGAGGAAATAGAGTTTTCGTTATAGAGATAGTGGTAAAAAGGCCTGTTGATAAAGAGGGCGCTCTGAATCTGCTCGAACAGGCGGATATTGAACTCCAGCCCCTCTGCACCCTGGCGCAGCAGCTCATCGTGTACAATGCCGTGTTCTTCAAGGAGGCTGCGGCGGATGATCTTGGAATATGCGACCGCGATATTGCAGTTGTAGACCAGGAGCTGCTGCTGCAGCCACCTGCATTCTCTGCCCCGGTAGACCTTTCCGCTCGTCGTATAGTCGCGCAGATAGAATTTGTAATCCTGAGAGGAATGCTCATATTCCCGGGTGATCCCGCACATGACCAGGTCGACCTGCTCCCTGGTGCCCGGCTCCAGCATCTGCTCGCACATGTCGGCGTCGATCCAGTCATCTCCGTCTACAAACATGATCCACTCGCCGCGGGCGGCGGCAAAACCGGCGTTCCGGGCACTGCAGAGCCCCCCGTTCTCCTTGTGGAGCACACGGATCCTGGGATCCCTCTGCGCATATTGGTCGCAGATCTCTCCGCACTGGTCAGGTGATCCGTCGTCCACCAGCAGGATCTCGATGTCGTCCAGCGTCTGAGACATGCAGCTCTCGATGCATTTGCGCAGATATTGTTCCGGCACCTTGTAGACCGGCACAATGATACTGATTGCCGGCGCGCTGACACTGCTGCCGGCTCCGTCTGCAGATTTCTCTGTATTTACGATTTTTTCCGCATAATCAGTCATATATCCATCCTTTCCCGCCGCATCGCAGCAAAACCGGAGGCGTCCAGATCGATCTCTCAGTCCTTTTTCAGGATCTTTCTCGCAGCCCTCTTGGCGAGAGCATAGACGCCGGTCCTATAGCAGACTATGCGGGCTGTCCGCTCCAGCTTCACCCTGGCCGTCATGGGAAAATACTTGTTGAAGAAAGTCCGGGCTTCCATACAGGCGGCATCCTCGAAGAATTCCTCTCTGCGCGGATTGCTGTCCACACTGTGAAACATCTCCCTGACGCCTGCCGTGAGACGATCCGGCTCCACCTCGAGGACGCGGCACCTCTGCCGGACCTCCTCGAAAATGCGGCGGCCCTTGTCCGAGTGGATCAGGACCCGGGAAGTCCCCCTGTCGTCATCCAGCTTCTTGTCAAAGGCATAGACCGGATAGCAGTCCCAGATGGTAAAGTCGCTCTTTCTGTAGCGCTTTTTGAAAGCACAATCATAGCAGGAAGGCCGGTCGCAGATGTTGGAGAAAAAGGCCCGCAGCATCTGGTCCGTGTCGATTCCCTGTACATACCGCTCCTCTCCGCTGTCGTCGAGGAGGGTCATGGTCGAATAGTTGTAGCCGAAATGCTTGTCCCGGAATTTTGCGTCCGCGATCTCCGTGCCAAGCTTCTCTCTCTGCATCTCCAGATATCTCTCCCAGACCAGAGGGGAAGGCACTGCGTGGCAGACTACATCCACTGTGACCAGGCGGTCGAGAAGCTCCTCCCGGGAGCCCTCTGTCCCGGCAGGTTCCAGGAAGGACAGGAGCCCTTCGATCTGGCAGGGCGTCCCGCTGTAACAGACAAGGCGGCCGGTGCGAAGATGGTCCCGCACCTGGGTGAAGGTCTTCTCCGTATCGCTCTGGACATACTTGCTGTTTCTGAAGATCTGCAGTCCTTTGGGGCTGACCGCAGATGTGTGATGTACCCGCAGCCGGTCGTCAAAGGCAGCGCCGTAGACGATGCCTCCGCGGTCCAGCACATAGCGGGCGATGGCAGTAAAAGCGCCGCCGGATGTGCTCTGCCGGCGGACCTTTTCATTTTTGTACTGCAAAAGATATGCTGCCTGCGAAAAAGGAACATCCTCTCCCGCACGCAGCACCGGACATACCCGTTCACACAGACCGCAATCAATACAGGTCGTTTCGTCCACTTCCGGATACAGGAATCCTTCCGCGTCCGCCTTCATCTGTATGCAGTGCACGGGGCAGGCATTGCTGCACCCGCCGCATCCGCAGCAGTCTTTTTTTTCGTTGAGTCTGATCATGTACTGTGCAATACCTCCCGTCGACACATAGAGATTGACTGTGTTTCACCTTCCTCTGCCTGACATGCCGGACCGCATCCGTGCACAGGCGCCGTCACCTGCTCTTCCGTCCCCGGACCCTCTGCCCGCTCAGACCGGCAGGCCTT
>DGRU01000125.1:23695-28328 GCA_002390025.1 Lachnospiraceae bacterium UBA4380 | reverse complement strand
TCCCGGGGATCGGATCATCCCGGAAAAGACGTCTTCCCGAAAATGCCATCAGAGGAAATACATTGTAATAATATTCCATCAGGTGGTGTTCCAGCAGGCATGCGATGGAGACGAGCACCAGCAGGAACAGAAAGCCGTATCTCCTGTAGGCAAAGCACCTGAGCTCTGCATAGGTCATGACCAGCAGGATCAGGATAAAAAGGAGAAAACCGCCGATCACAAACAGGCGGATATAGGAGCAGTCGATGAAAAAGTACTTGTCCCAGCCCGGAAGATTCTCCGTTCTTCCTCCGAACCCGTGCTCTTCGATCTGCGATCCGAAGAGCGAGAAGGGGTGGTCCCTGAGCGCCTGCTGGTTCATTTCCAGACGGCGGGTCAGCGTGTAGGGGATCTTTTGACGCAATTCCATGTCGTTTCTGTTAAATCCCAGTGTGATCGCAAAGATCAAGGCGGTACAGATCAGGAAGGAGAAGCTCATGATCGAGGCGATGATACGGACCGGCTTTTTTCTGTGCCACCTGCGTGTCAGCCTGTAGAGAAGGATCCCGCCCATGAGCAGGAAGCCGCACATGATATCCGACTGAGCCTTTGTCATCATCATGATCAGGCAGACCAGGATGAGAGCGGCATATTCTACGATGTTGAGCGAATCCAGGCGCAGGAACACATACATGATCATCAGAAAGAGGATATGTGCCGCGCAGTCCGTGCAGTAGATGATTCCGAATGAATGGCGTCCACCCTTGTAGACCAGATCCGTGATGATCCCCAGCTGGGAGGCGGCAAAGGTGACTGCCAACATGACGCTTCCGATTGCCAGCGCTATGGACACGAGCACCTTAAAGGAACGGCCGGTCATACCGACGATCAGCACGCACAGGACAAAATATTCAAATTTTCCTGCCCCCAGCTTCCAGTGAAGAAATCCTGACGCCAGAAGGGCAATCTCAAAGACTGCCAACTGCAGGTTTTTCTGCAGAAGCAGGGCTATGAGACCGCAGACCAGCGCATTGATCACTGCGAATTGGAAAAGTCCCTCCATCTGCGCCTTAAAGGCATCGGAAAAATCGTTCTTGAACATTGTGGTGTTGATAAAACCCCAGCTGTAGCAGACGATAAAGGACAGATAATAGAGGATATCCGTCAGCGCACTGACTGTGCCTGCCACTGTTCCCGAGAAGATTCCCTCTCCGAGCCAGCGCTCAAAGGACTGACCGATCCCGATTTCGGACATGTTCTTCAATTCCGCTGATTTTTTATTCGCCATTAAAAGCTTCCCTCATATTTTTCGCCCAGGTATTTAGCCTTCAGGAAAGATGCGCCTTTTTTGTACCACATGATCTTCTCCGTGTAGATTGTCGGAAGTTCACGGATACGGTCTCTGGGAATAGCGGCGATGGAGACCTGGCGGTCCAGCCAGACATTCAGGATGATCTCACTGACCCTGCCGAAATACCGTCCCTGATAGAAGGAGAGCTCCGTAACTCCCATCTTTTTCGACAGCGCAAAGAGAATGTCGAAGAGCCAGGCACAGTATTTATCCGCAAGATCTCTGCGCATGATCATCATATTGAACATGTATCCGTATCTCCGCCTCATGATCCTGTCAAAGGAAGGCAGATATTCCGGATACCGCTCAGCGATGACCTCCCGGGTGATATCAAGATGCTCTGCATAGTGCGTGTGTGCATAATGAGAGTAGAGCGTCTCAATGAAATATCTCCGCTTTTTCGGGACAAACACCCAGTACTGTTTCAACATCGGACGAAGCTGTGCGCCTGTCAGGATATTTTTGAAGGGATCCCTGCTTTTTCTCTTCAAACAGAAATGCCTGCGGTAATGTACCAGGCCGATATAATCGGCTTTCAGATTTTTCCAGCCCCAGTACAAACCCGTAAGTTCACAATACCCTGCATTGAGTTCTGAAATATTCTCGCCCGTGTTATCCTTTGTCCAGCCCAGGTCAAGCGGGTTGCCGGAGGAATCGACTTTGCCTTCCGCCCCTACATGCAGGGGAAGATAAATGTCATCCTTCGGCATTCTGTATTTTTTATGTGAAGCTATAAGGATTTTTACGATTGGTGTACCCATTCGCTTTTGCCCTTTCATTCTGGTGGAAAACCGGCTGTAACTGTTATCTAATTGCTGTTCACTGCGCGGACAGCATTTATTTTCAAGTCTGTTTCCTTTCTGTCCTCAAGTGCATCTGTGAGGTATTTCCAGGAGTAGTCGCGGAGCCGCGCGATCCGGCTGTGGACATCCGCAAAGTCGATCTCAAGACCCGTGCAGGCCGAAATCTCCTCTTCGCCGCTCAAAAGCCGCTCTGTCACGCCGCACTGTGCAAGAAGTGTGTCCAGACGGCTGTTGGTCGACTGCTTTGTCTTGCGGTGGTATCTGCGGAAAGTGAAAAACTTTCGTTCGTACTGCATGGAAAAAGCGGTACAGTGATAGGAATCTGTCAGGACCCACTGCGCATTCCGGATCAGATTGAGGAAATCGCCCGGACCGACCGACCAGGGAGTCTCATCTGCGTAGTCTTCATCGCTGCGGACATATTCGTCCACGTGCTGCAGAGCCACGATCCTGCATCCCGTTTCTGCCGACAGCCGGGATGCGAATTTCCGATGCAGAGGATTATTGCCCAGGAAATAGCAGAAGATATACTTGCCCTCGAACAGGGGGGCCTCCTGCTGCACGCGCATCCACTCCCTGCCGTCAAACAGGAGTGTGGGATCCGCGACAATAGGAACACGGCGCCCCGTCAGTCTTGCGACGATCTTCTGTCCTGACTTTTCCCGCACACCGATGTGCCTGATGCGGGACAAAAATTTCATGGCCGCACGCTCACTGGCGCGGGGAAGCTGGGCCTGCCCGAAACTCGTCGCGTAGGCAATGGTATTGACCGAGTCCGGTACAAAGCTGAGTGTATAATAATCTGCCGCGATGTTGGCGGGGAGCCAGAGCTGGTCGCTCCCGACCAGAACGGCGCTGTATTTTTCGTCACATGCCTGTGTCAGTTCCGCGCGGGAACCATAGCACCCGGACATGCGGAAATGCTCTGTTTGAAAATCTGAAAAAGCCTGCAGCCTGGCCTGCATCATCTGCGTATAAGTGCCTCTGGAAAGCTTTCGGCGCATGCGCGCCATGGCCATCCCCGCCTTTGACAGCAGGATGTCCGATGTCAGAGATGCCCTGGCAAAATAGCGGATCTTCGCTGACCGGATCTCCCTGTTCAGGCCGTCGATGCAGATGGTCTCATTGTCGTATCCAAGCTCGTCCAGGGCCATCTGTGTGGCCAGAGCCTGAAGCATACTGCCGTAATTCGGCTGGAAATAGCACGAGACGATCGCTGTTTTTTTCATGTCTGTGGTCATAACCTCCATCCATAAATGTTTATGAAAGAAGCCGCCCTCGTCTCACTGCTTCTTTTTCTTTTTCCGACGCGGCTTTTCCTTTTTTTCATTAGCGGCAAAAGCCTCCTCGTAGATCTCGCGGTATTTGGCCGCCATCACACGAGTGTTGTATTTTTCGATGATATCCTTCCTGGCCTGAGCAGTCATTCTCTCTGCCTTCTCGGGATCCTCCAGTATGCCGCGGATGGCGCTGACGAACTCGTCTGCGTTTCTGCACACATATCCGTTCACGCCGGTCTGGATGACATCTCTGCTTCCGATCACATCATTGACCAGACACAGCTTTTCCATGTACATGGACTCAAGCAGAGACATGGGAAGTCCCTCCCAGAGAGAGGTCAGAACAAAGACATTGGAGGCCATTGAACGGCGGAGCGCTTCCTCGCGGTTCATCCAGCCGGTAACTTCTATGTTGGGCGCTGTGATCATATCGCGGAGTTCTCCGTCGCCGATCCACACAAACCTGACATCCGGGAGCTTTTCCGCGATCTCATTGAAGAGTCCGGGATTTTTCTGATAGCAGATCCTGCCGAGGGTGAAAACATTGAATCCGTCATTTTCGCAGCTTCCGATCGAATCCATCATCCGCTGCATCTCTTCCACATTAATTCCGTTGTTGACAAATCTGGCGTTTTTGGTCAGGGACAGGGTCTCTTTGTGCTCTCCCTCACTGCAGCTGATCGTGGTGCAGCGCCGGATCGCCGAGAGTTTCTCAACCATCTTGTAGGATAACCGCTTCGTCGCATTATAGTTCGACATCAGGAAGCTGTATCCGTGCGGGGTGTAGAACAGGGGAAGTTTCTTTCCGTTAAAAGCCCATCTGCCCAGGGCTCCTGCCTTGGAGGAGTGCAGATGGATCAGGTCGGGTTTCACCTTGTCTGCAATTTTCCTCAGCTCGACAAAGGCGCCGAGGTCGTGGCGCGGATCGATCGAGCGCTCAAAGTTTCTCACACGGATCAAATGAACACGTTCGTCAAAATATTTTCTGAAATCGTCCGGTGTCTGTGTCCGGATTCCATAGGCGACATATATATCATAATAGTCGACAAGTTCGTTGCATAAACCGACAAGGAAGGTGAAAACGCCGCCTCCCATCGCTTCTGCAACATATAAGATTCTTCTCCGATTCCTGTTCATCTGCTATTCTCCATCCGATATTTCAGATTTCCTGACACCGGTACACATATCTAAAAATACGCTCGTCAAGGCCTCTCGAATTC
>DGRU01000125.1:0-23615 GCA_002390025.1 Lachnospiraceae bacterium UBA4380 | reverse complement strand
CGGCTTTTCCTCGCTGTTTTATTCATTTTATATGAATGTGTTGTTTTCTGCAACCCAGTCGGAATGACTTGTCCCCTAGAGGAGGCCGCTGAGGTCGCTTCGAATGTGCGGCGCCATGATCATTGAGAGGACAAATCCGAAGATGAGTCCGCCCACATGGGCCGCCTGGTTGACAAGGGGATTGGTCCATCCGCTGTACAAAAGGTATGCCGTCATGATCCCGGCGCGGATCAGAAGGCTCTTCATGCGGCGGTCCATCTTCCATGAATTGCTGCGCATTTGGTCCGCCTCTCTCAGGATCATGAAGAGAAGGGCGCCTATGATGCCGAAAACGGCGCCGCTGGCGCCCACTGAGTATCCGTATTCCCTTGTCAGGAAATCATAGAGCACCGAGGCCAGATTGCCTCCGATCCCGCAGAGCAGGTAGAAGATTCCATATCTGATGTGCCCCATGTTTTTTTCGACAATTTCTCCGCCCGCAAACTGCACGATCATGTTATTGAACAGATGTCCGGCGTCCGCATGCAGGAAAATGGATGTCACCAGACGGTAAAATCCCTGTCCCTTCAAGAGAAGAGGCGCATACAGAGCTCCTGCGCGGTACATGCGCTCCAGGCCTCTGCCGCGTCCGGCGCCGGCCATCTCCGCTGCGAAAACCAGTACGTTGACTGCGATCAGCAGATAGTTCATCCAGGCCGCCTGGCGGAGGCCTTCCAGTCTCTTCCGGTCCATTCTTTTCTCTCCGTTTGTACAGTTTCATTCCCTACGACACTATAGCATAGACCAAAAACAGTGGCAAATGAAAAAGCCCGGCAACCGATTCCGGCAGCCGGGCTTTCTCATGGGATGTAATAATGCTTAGGGGGGTAATGGTGTCAGCTTTCGCTGACACTTGCATAGTACCACATTGAAATCGTTTACAAAACACTCATATTTCACAAACTTTTTACGGATTTTAAAGGATTCTTTGGGATTTTGCCAAAAACAGCGGTCCCCCACGGGGCTGTGAACGAAATTTCAAGATTCCGGTATCGCAAATCCGCCCAGGAAAAGGCCGGGCCGGACAGGGCCGTCTTCAGAGCCTCTGAAGAAGAAACAAAATTCTACAGCAGAAACAAAAGGGGAAGGCCTGCAGCACAACAAAACTCTACATCAGAAACAAAAGGGGCAGGCCTGCAGCGATCCCCGCCAGATATCCCACGGCCACATCAGAGGGATAGTGTACTCCGGCCAGGACCCGGATCCAGGCAGCCGCCGCAGAGACAGCCAGCAGGGCAAGGCCGGCCGGCACGGATACGGACATCCAGGCCATGGAAATCAGGGAAGAGGAAAAGACATGCCGGCTGGGCATGGAATTGCCCCGTGTGTCCTTGGGGACCAGGGGGTCGATCTTCCAGGTTTCATAGGGTCTGGGGCGATTGATCTTTGCCCTCACCGCAGTCAGCAGCAAAAAGCCCGCCCCCGGTATAAGGACTGAGACGAGAAGTCCTCTCCAGTCCTTGTCCATGGCAAGCTTTCCCAGAAGCAGCGGGTAAGCCGCATACATGATTCCGGTCGCCGTCTTTCCGGCTGCGCGCAGGCAGAAACAGGCCGCACCGCTTGCGCGGATGCGGCCTGTGAGATGCTGATAAAAATGACTGTAGTCCCTGTCATTCATCCTGATGGCTGCTGCCTCCATCCATTATTGTTTCATGAAAAATATGGGATCGTCTGCCGGCTATTCCAGTAAGGGAATCACTCAGTGATCTCTGCGTTGCCGACATCTTCACCGGCATGCTCGGGTTCACCGATGGCACCGGGTTTTACCTTGCTGACGATGACACGGAGCTTGCCGTTGGGATCGGCGGGGATTTCATCCAGCCACTGATACTGGATCTTGAAAGAGGGATCCTTGAACATGGCCATCAGCTTGACATCCAGCTGTTCCACGATCTCGTCCTGTTTTTCCGCAGGCGTATCGGGATTGCGGACCATCATCAGGGTCAGATTCTCATAGTCCTCCTGCACGATCCTGTAGGAAATGATCTCGGGAACGTAATTGATGATGCCGGAGATATTGCCCCACTCGGTGACAGAGCCGTCTCTGTGATGGATGACGTCGTTCATGCGTCCCTGGACGCCCCTCGCAAAGCGGAGGCCGCGGCGCATATAGCTGTCGAGCTGATCATAGGATGTATAGTTGATCAGGGGCAGTTCCGTCTTGTACAAGGGTGTGATCACCGCCATACCCTTGAGGGCGGGACCTGTCAGGTCTGCGTTGTAGACATTGACGACAAACAGGTCGCTGTTGACCTGATAATACTTCCTGCCGGGGATGCGGACCACACAGGATCCTGTCTCACCCATGCCATAGGCATCGATCAGGCCGGGGCCGAACACTTCCTGCAGAAGTTCTCTGGACGGATCATCGAGCATCTCGCCAAAGGGTGTGTAGAAGGAAGGCTTCCACAGATACAGGTCATTTTCCTTGACATACTTGGCGATCCGCATGAGCAGGTTCTTGTGGTTGTAGAGATAATCCGGCTCGTAGGCGTTGATCTCGTTGACCAGTGTCTGTGTGTCAACACGCTCCCTGATCGTATCAGACATATATTTGCGCCTGAGAATGCCCATTCTCTGGACGATGGAATCATATTCCTTGACAGGTCCGTGCAGAGAATTGGGGCGTGACATTGTCTTTCCGGTAATGGGATTGAAACCGCCGTAGCCCATGGTGCGGAGCCAGTTGGCCACGACCCATGCGTACTCTCTGGGAGAGATCAGGACACGGAGAGGTCTTCCGGTGGAGCCGGACGTTGGCGAGACATGCCAGTATTTGTACTTCTCGGGATCCTTTTCCGCCTCTTCATCCATCCAGTCCCTGAGCTGATCCTTGGTCAGCAGCGGGAACTTGTAGAGGTCCTCGGCGCAGTGATAATCGTCCGGTGTCGTGCCGGATTCCTCAAAGCGCGCACGATAAAAAGGGATTTCATAGGCAGCTTTCATCAGCTCATGGACCCGCTTGTTCTGGAGCCTGAGGATCCTGTCGCAGTTTTTGACACTGACGGGTTTCTTTTCGATCTGAGCATATGCCTTCAGAGAATAGACATGCTCGAGCTTGTGGTCTCTTTCATAATTTCGCATTACAAAATCTCCCTCCTGCTTTTATAAGCAAGGGCCGGTAGATTGAGTCCTGAAAATGTCTGCCGGCGCAGGCACGGCCTCCGGCAGCAGAGCCTCTGCTGCTGATACGGAATTTATGCCCGCTGCCAAATCCCGCCGACATGTTTCGCTCAATCCGGCTTTGTATACATTTCTATCTGGCTGTAATCATCCATAATGTCAAGAATCTTTTTACGGCCGGCTCTGTTGAACCTGTCATAACGTTCCATTACCCTCTTGGTAGTGATCTGCGCAGAGAGTCCGTCTCCATCCTCAAGCGGTGAAAAGTCAACCGGATTCAAAGAAAGTGCGTCACAGATACGGATCACCGTACTGTATGCCATGCCCTCTATTCCCCGTTCCAATGCTGTCACTAAAGTACTGTAAGGAATATCCATTTCCACTGCAAACTGCCTCACACTCTTATACTGTGACAGAATGACCTTCTTTAAAACCTCCGCTTTCGTCATACCGCTTTCCATCTTCTGAAACCTCCTGTTCACGACTGAAATATTCTGTAATTGTTTCAGACAGTGGGCCCTGATTATCACAGATGCCGTAATCTGTTTTTAATATAGTTGTTTTTTATGCGTCGTGGCATTAATCCGCATAATATTATAGCATAGGTGATAATGCCATTTAAAGCGTATTTCGCCAAATAATTATACAATTATACATATATACAGTTATGCACAGCGGTATTTTGCTATCAAACCTTTATCGGCTTTTATCAGGAAGTCTGCTCCCGGGCTGCTTTTTTCAAGGTCACTGTAAACAGGATCCTGCCGTCCCCGATCCCGGCGGAGATCGCGCCGCTGTTGGCAGCGGCGATAGCCCTGGCCGCGGAAAGGCCGATTCCGTAGCCTCCTTTTTTGCGGCTGCGGTCGGAGTCTGTCCTGTAGAAACGTTCGAACAGGCGGTTGGGATCCTCTGCAATTTCCTTTGCGCCTTCCATCCCGGAGACAGTATTGGACTGGATCAGTCTCACACTGTCCGCGGCGGAACAGATCCGCACCTCGATCTCCCCTCCCCGCGGCGTATACTTGACGGCATTGTCGTACAGGATCGAGAGAAGCTGGGCAATACTCTCGCGGTTTGCCAGGACCCTGGCCTCCTCCTTCTCTTCGTCAATGATCCTGAAAGAAAGATTTCTGCCTGCCGCGGGCTCCGCGAAATTCTCCCATACCTCCCCGGCGAGGGGATAGAGGGCAAAGGCCTTCTTCTCGAGATTCAGGGAATCCTCATCCATCCTGGAAAGTGTGAGAAGGTTCTGCATCAGACCGCTCAGACGTACTGTCTGCGCGCGGATATTGCGGGTCCATTTGGACTCCCCGGTATAGAGCTCAAGGGCCTCGGTATTGGCCTGTATGATCGCAAGCGGGGTCTTCAGCTCATGGCCGGCATTTGTCACGAACTGCTTCTGTCTCTCAATGCTCATGGCCGTAGGGGCAATGGCCCGCTTTGCCAGTGCATGGACAGGCAGCAGCATGGCGATCCAGCAGACGGCGGCGATCAGCGCGGATATTCCGAGGATCCTGATCATATCCTCCCTGTCCCTGGATATGTCCATGGCAACCAGTATTTCCCGCGAAGAATCCTTTTCCCGGATCATATAGCGGAAATCCTGATAGACGCCGGAGCTTTTTCCCAGAAAAAGAATGTCCCGGGCAAGCACGGATGCCTCTTCGGCGGTCACTGCATAGATTCGGGAAGTATCCTTTTGGACAATCTCTTTGTTTTCATCAAACCAGACTGCGAAAAAGCGCGCCGAGAGTGCATCATCCATGGAGAGTCCGCGTCGGATCAGCCTGTCCATTTCGTTGTGTCCGTCGCGCTGTATAAACTGCCGGTCCTGCTGCGTGCCGGTGCGCTCCGTGCCTGAGGCCGGATCTTCCTCCTGGGCTTCTTCGCCTCCCTGAGCGCCATCGGGATCCTGCATATCCGCTCTGCGCTCCGTGTCGGAAAATCCGCGGGGTCCATCCGGCTGACCGTCTGTCTCACAGAGCATTTCCAGCATGTTGTTTTCACGTGTCCGGACAGAATAGCAGTAGAGAATATTGATCGCTCCGACCAGGGTCGCCAGCAGGATCGTGACCGCCAGCATGGACGCGACGATGAATTTCCTTTGCAGCGTTTTAACCATTGTTCTGCGGCTCCTGCAGGATATAGCCTGTTCCGCGCCTGGCCTTTACGGTCACGGCGGAACCCACTTTTGAAAGCTGTTTGCGAAGATAGGAAATGTAGACCCAGACAGAGCCCACATCCGCATCGGAGTCATAGCCCCAGACTTTTTCCAATAGTTCCTCGGAGGACAGATAGATCCCCCTGTTGAGGATCAGGACATCCATCAGACGGCACTCCAGGCGTGAGAGGCTGACTGACTGTTCCCCGCACCTCAGTTCGCTGGTCCGGGGATTCAGTGTTATGTCCCCGAAGGCGCGGATATCCGGGGTAAATTCCTCCCTGCGGCGCAGCATTGCGCGGACTCTGGCCAGCAGCTCGCCCATATGGAAGGGCTTGGTCAGGTAGTCATCCGCGCCCAGATCCAGTCCTTCGATCCTGTCCTCGATCTCCGATTTTGCTGTCAGCAGCAGCACCGGAGTCCTGCAGCCCTCACTGCGGATCTGCCGGAGCACATCCAGACCGCTCTTCACAGGCATCATAATGTCCAGAATGATGCCGTCATAATCTCCCGCATGAATATAATCGAGAGCCTCCGCTCCGTCGTAGACCGCATCCACCTGATAGCGGTGGTATTCCAGTATGTCAACGACCGCCTCGGACATGGCCTCTTCGTCTTCTGCAAGCAACAGTCTCATAGATAAAACCCTTCTTTACTGTTCCCAGCTTTCTTCCGTCTGGGTATCTCCGTCCTCCTGGTCAAGTGCAGGATAGTCCTCCTCCGACACGGTCAGAGGCGCCATATTGCCGTAGCTGTACCAGCCGATCCGCTCCGCGACGGCAGGATTGTAGAAGAGCTGGGTCTCTGTCTCCTCCTGGATCGACAGTCTTGAGATCTCCTCATCCTGCTCCAGGACCGCATAGGCCATTCCCGCGGCTTTTCTGCCGTGCTCATAGTAATCAATGCTGCAGCAGCACAGACCGCCGTCGGCACACATCTGATAATCACCCGTCACGACCAGCACACCGGTCTCCAGGACGACATCGCGCACAATATCCATATGCGACGCGATGAAGTTGTCAGTGGGAAGGTAGATGCAGGGGTACTCTTCGGCCGCTTCCTTCATCCTGCTGCGCAGGTCCTCCTCGGTCGCCGCATTATAGGATTTCCAGGGAATCTCCTTCTCGTCCAGGACCTGGGTTGCCACATCCATCTCAAATCTGGACCCGGTCTCAATGCCGCTTGTGATGATCGCGACGGAAACCGGCCAGGGGGTGATCTGCTCGACCAGATTCATCTGTTCATCTATGGGTCCCATGCTGGAAACGCCCGTGATATTTCCTCCGGGTGCGTCGAGAGAGCTCACAACGCCCGAGAGAAGATAGTCGCTGACACATCCGCCGATGATCGGTGTCTCTTTCACTGCGGCGCCCGCATTCTGCACGGCCTCGGTGCCGCAGGCAAAGATCAGCTGATAGCCGCTGTTGGCGAAACCCGTGGCGATATCCGCGCACTTCTGTGTGTCGCCCTCGGCGTCGATCTCTTCAAACTCCACCTTATCACTTCCTAAAAGGGAGATCATCTCTTCCTTGAAACCCTTTACAGTCTCTTCGGCAGCGCCGTGATTGCGGTAAGTCAGGATTCCGATGTGGTATTTGCCGTCGTCCTCTGCTTCCGTCACAAGCGGCTCCTCTGTGAGGATCTCCTCTGCGGTCTGTGTTGCGGAATCGCCCGAAGCGTCCGATTTTCCTCCCGCCTTCAGATTGCATGCCGTCAGAGACAGCAGGGTCATAGCCAAGAGTACGACAGTCATCATTATGCCGGTCACTGTTTTTTTCATCTGTTTACTCCTTTATTAAGAGAGTTGTCTGCATTAAGAGAGTTGTCTGCCTCGAAGTTATCTGTCCGGTCAGGACCACAGAGCCCAGATCAGCAGATATCCTCCCATTACCGCAACAAAAGTGAAAGGGATGCCTATGCGGGCAAACTGGCCGAAGGATACTTCATATCCCTCTTTGCGGAGGATGCCCACGGCGGTGATATTGGCGGATGCGCCGATCGGCGTGATATTGCCGCCCAGCGTTGCCCCGGTCAGAAGTCCGAAATACAGGAGGCAGGGATCGAACCCCGTCCTGGCCGCGATTCCCGAGAGGACCGGCAGCATGGTCGCCACATAGGGGATATTGTCAATGAAGGCGGAGACCAGAACCGACCCCCAGACAATGACCGTATAAAGTACAAATTTGTTCTCGCCGCCCACTCTTGCGATCACATCCGCAAGAAGGTCGATGACACCCGCCTGTGTGACGCCCTCAATGACCAGGAAGAGACCGAACAGGAGCAGAAGGGTCTGATAATCCACTGCCCTGAGGGCATTTCTGCCTCCCTCCGCGCTGTTTTTCTGCAAGGCGTCCGCAATGATCATCACGATCGCGAGACCGATACAGATGAGGCCGTTGGTCGTCTCCGGTTTATCCGGTATGAAAGAGGCGCCGATCAGCATGGCGATCATCAGCAGGAGGAGGATGGTGGGAAGAAAGGTCTTCACCTCTGCATCGCCTGTGTGCGAGATTTTTTCCGTGTCATTTCGGAAGAGGAAAAACATGACGGGAACAGTCAGCAGCGCTCCCAGTTCCACCGCAAAGAAGATGCCGGGTCTGCCGTTCATCCAGAAAAAGTCCAGGAAGTCCATTTCTGCATAGGAACCGAGCATGATGGAGGTGGTGTCTCCCACGAGGGTGGCCGCGCCCTGCAGATTGGAGGAGACGGCGATGGAGAGCACCATGGGAACCGGTGATATTTTCAGTTCCCGGCAGATCGCGATCGCCACCGGCGCCACGATCAGAACCGTCGCGACATTGTCAATGAAGGCGGAGATCAGTCCCGCGAAAAGAGACATTAAGATCGTCACCGTCCGGACATTGCCGGATTTCTCCAGGAGTATATCTGCGATCTTTGCCGGCATGCCGCTGTTGATAAAAAAGTATACGATCAGCATGGTGCCGCACATCATCATGAGCGCGTTCCAGTTGACTGCCGCCGGCACCGCCTGAAGGGGAAGAATCCCCAGCACAATGAACAGGGCTGCAGTGACCAGTGCCGCGGGCATACGGAACCTGGGCAGAAAGATGATCAGAACATACATGAGGACAAATAATATGACTGCGATTTTCATGATCGTACCTTTTCCTTTGTATTCCTCTGTACCTCTCGATACCTGAGGGCTTGTATTGCCGCCTGCAGATCCGACTGCAGAGCACAGTTAGATATATCCTACCACCTTTCGCCGAGTTTTTCGAGATTCTGACAGCAAAAACATGAAACCCGAAAAAAAAATAATCCCCCGCTCTTTCAGAACGAGGGATGTTTCAGATGCATGCTGCTGTCTTTTTATGGAAATGCCGCCCGGATCACTCTCTTCCATTCCAGCAATAAGTACATAGTTTGCAGGAGGGAATCCCGATGGCTTCGATCATGTCGTCAAGCCTGTGGTAATGCAGGGAAGAGAAGTTGAGTTCCTTCCTGATCTCCTCGAGCATGGCCGCGTATTCCTCGGAATCGGGATCCATATATTTATTGAGGACATGGGGAGCCGGATCCACGCTGCCCTCGAGTTTCTCGATCACTCTTCTGGTAATGAGTTCTCCCTCTGAGTTCGACCTGGAGAAATTGAGGTACTTGCAGCCGAAAACAAGAGGCGGACAGGCGGGACGCACATGGACTTCCCTCGCTCCGCTCCTGTAGAGGTATTCCGTCGTCTCCCGCAGCTGGGTGCCGCGCACGATGGAATCATCGATGAGAAGCATGCTCTTGTTGTCGATCAGCTCATGGATGGGCACAAGCTTCATCTTTGCGATGAGGTTTCTGCGGCTCTGGATCGTAGGCATAAAGGACCTGGGCCAGGTGGGTGTATATTTTACAAAGGGACGGGAATAGGGAACACCGGAAGTGTTCGAGTATCCCACCGCATGGGCGACGCCGGAATCGGGAACGCCGGCAACGATATCGGGCTTGGCAAGTCCGCGCTTGAGATCGCGCAGTGCCAGATGTTTGCCGCACTCGTAGCGCGCGTATTCGACATTCATCCCCTCGTAAGTGGAAGCCGGGAATCCGTAGTAGATCCACAGGAATGTGCAGACCCGCATATTGTCAAAGGGCTTTTTGACTGTCTCCACGCCGTCGGGGGTGACGAAGCAGATTTCGCCGGGGCCGAGTTCCTTCTCGTGGCGGTAGCCCAGATTCAGGTAGGAGAAGCTCTCGAAACAGATACATCTGCTGTCTTCCTTGCAGCCGATCTCCACCGGCGTTCTGCCCAGCCGGTCGCGGGCCGCGTAAATGCCGTCCTTGGTCATGACCATCAGGGTCATGGAACCGCGGATCAGCTCCTGGGCATAGCGGATGCCGTCCTCAAATGTGTCGCCCTGGTTGATGAGCGCGGCCGTGAGCTCTGTCGGGTTGATATCCCCTCCGCTCATCTCCAGGAAGTGGGAGTGCGTGCCGGAGAAGAGCTTCCACATGAGCTCCTCTGAATTGTTGATCTTGCCCACGGTCGTGATCGCGTAGGTGCCCAGATGCGAGCGCACGATCAGCGGCTGGGGTTCATAGTCGGAGATACAGCCGATTCCGAGCTGTCCCTCCATTTTAAGAACATCCTTGTCAAATTTGGGTCTGAAGTTTGAGCTTTCGATATTATGGATCGCGCGGTCAAATCCCTTCGTGCGGTCGTAAACTGCCATGCCCGCGCGGCGCGTTCCAAGATGTGAGTGATAGTCGGTTCCATAAAATAAGTCAAAAACGCAATCCTGCTTAGATGCCACTCCGAAAAAACCGCCCATAAAACCTCTTCTTTCTTTTTTGTAAATAAAGCTAACTTTTCTTTATCTTTCTTATCATTTCCCTGCAACACCTGCATAATAACACCTTTAAAGAATTATTGACAGCTAAAATAAAAGGCAAAACACACTGTTTTTTCAAAAAACAATGGCATTTTATGTATTTTTTCAAGTACATTCCGCAAATCGGCATCTGTCCGGCATGCTCTCCATAAAGAATGCCGCCCGGACACTGCCGGGCGGCATCATTAAAATTTCTTATTATCTTTCTTATTATCTGCCCTTATTGCGCAGCCTCCTGATAATCAGATATCTTCCGACGAGAACCAGTGTCCCCAGGATCAGGATCCAGCTCCACCAGGGTGCTTTGCGGATATCGAAGCAGCGCACATTGATCCACATCTGATTGATCCGCTCATTCTGTTCATCATTGAAATAGGTCATGATCGAGGAGCGGTCGATCACGTCGGCAGGCGGATACTGGCCGTAGAGCTGACGCTCCAGCTGTTCCGCCGGGGCCTCGATCACATACTCCCCGTCCGCCTGGTCCGGATCCTCCGAGAAGAAATAGGACAGGTCATACTCGACTGTCTCCTCCTCGTCGTCCTCCGCCTCATAGCAGTACTGGGCATACTCGAACATGCGGGGATCCTCACCGCCGGAAATGACGGAGGTGTAGCCGATATAGTACATGTTGCGGATGGCGTTGTCCGGGCGGGACATGAAATTGATAAATGCCTCTGCCGCGTGCTGTCTCTGTGCGTCATCGCCGATTCCGCTCCTGAGCATGACCCATCCGTCGAAGTAGATGTCGGTGCTCTCCTCGGGGACGGCAAAGCAGAGTGTGTAGTCGTCCTCATCCGCCTGGTCCAGGGTGTAGACGGCATCTCCGGACCACTGGTAGTTGACAGCGACCTTGCCGGTGATCATGTCGGCCTTGCCGGCATCTGTCTCAAAGGAAAAGACATTGTCCTTGACTCCCTTGAGCCAGTCCTGCACCTTTGCGATCATCTCAGGGGATGTGTCGTTCATCTCCCTCTCGAGATTTTTCGCATAATCCGGGTCGCTGCGAAATTCCTCCGAAGTCAGAAGATCGGATTTGATGGCGCCGACGGCGGCGAAGTAGGCATCGCGGACGTTGTCCTTGATCGTCACCTTGCGGGCAAATTCCGGATCCGCAAGAATCTTCCAGGTGGACGCCTGTTCTCTGGTCACGATCTCGGGGTTGTAGACCAGACCCGTGACACCCCACATATAGCCTGCGGCATATTTGGCCCAGGGTTCCCCGCCGATCTCGCTGTTTTCAAACATCTGGCGGATAAAGGGGGCAGCGCCGCGGATGTAATAGTTATTCTCCTGCGCAGTGTCAAAAAAGTCATCCGACAGGGGAACGAGGGCGTCCTCCGCCATCAGCTTCATGATCAGGTACTCGGAAGGACAGACCAGATCGTAGACATCTCCCAGAGTCAGCATGTTGTAGAGATCTTCGTTGGTGCCGAAGGTGGAATACTCCACCTTGACCCGCTTGCCGTAGGTTTCGTAGTACCACTCCTCGAAGTCTTCCACCATGGAGTTTTCGCCGATGATGTCCCCGGAGGGAAGTTCAATGGTCTCCTCTTCGTCCCAGTCGCCCAGATCGATATATTCCTCCCAGTTACAGACACGCAGGGTGATCGTGTCACTTGCCTGCGCCTGCAGGCAGAGCTGATCCGCCCAGCCGGCCGGCAGGATCTCCGACAGGCTTTTTGCCAGGCTCTCCGGCACAAAGGCAATGAGGAACAGGAGCGCTAAAAGGGAGGAGAACAGAGTTTTTTTACGATTTTTCTTATGCACGGCGGCCTCCTTCCATGTTCGCTTTCCGAAGAGAGCGGATGTTGGTGACCAATACGATCAGGACCACAATGAGGAAGATCACGGTCGAGAGAGCCCAGAGGGCAGTCTTGATCGTAGTCTGTGCACCTTTGGTGGCGTTGACGACATAGGTACTGATGGTATCGAAGGTCGCCGGCTTGGTGTACATGGCAATAAAGTAGTCATCCAGCGAAAGTGTGACTGCCAGGGCAAATCCCGAGATGATACCGGGCACGATCTGCGGGATCAGGATCTGGGTCAGAGCCTTGAAGGGCGTCGCTCCCAGATCCAGGGCAGCCTCGTAAATGCTGGGATCCATCTGCTGAATGCGGGGCATGACCGAGAGAAACACAAAGGGCGCGCACAGGGTGACATGTCCTGCCAGCAGGGGGATATAGGAATCCTTGCTGATGTTCAGCGCCACAACAAGGAGGACGCAGATGGAAAAGCCTGTGACTACGTCCGCGTTGATCACGGGGATCTGGTTCAGGGTCGTGATGAACCTGGAGGCGTTTTTTCTGGAGTAGAAGGCGCCGATCGCACCGATCGTTCCCAGCACTGTCGCAATGGCCGCTGCGGCAAGGGCCAGGGTGATGGTCCCTGTGATCATGTCAGTGAGTTCGGATGTTGTGAACAGTGTCACATAATTGTGCAGGGAGAAGCCGCGGATGGCACCGATATTGGTCGACTCGGTGAAGCTGTATACCGCCAGGATCAGGATCGGCAGATACAGAAATACAAGAACAAGGAGCAGGAACAATTTCCTGAAGGTCTTCCAGATCACAGCAGCGCACCTCCTCTCCCGACAGATTCCTCCTCATTGCCGGTCAGCAATGTGAAGATGCAGATCAGGGCAAGCAGGATCAGGGAGATCATCGATCCGCCGTGCCAGTTGTAGGCGGAAAAATAGCTTCCGATCAGGCTTCCCATGATATAGGTGCTGTTGTACAGCATATCCAGGACAACATAGTTGGTCATGGCAGGAAGGAAGACCATGGACACGCCGCTGATGATGCCGGGCACTGACAGGGGAAGGGTCACGCGCAGGAAGGTCTGCACCCTGTTGGCGCCCAGATCCATAGCCGCCTCACGCAGTGCTCCGTCCAGGCGGGAAATCGTCGTGTAGATGGGCAGGATCATGAAGGGCAGAAAGTCATAAGTCATACCGACGACCGCGTTCAGGAAGGGGTGCATGGCAAGATTCCCCTCCAGCACGTTCAGGATCTCCTTGAGCGCAGTGATGCGCAGGGAGAAGTTGATCCACATAGGCATCACAAAGAGCATCAGGATCACCGGCTTTGTGTGCATTGTGCCGGTCGCCAGAAAATAGGCCACCGGATAAGCCAGCAGCAGGCAGACCAGCGTTGTGACCAGCGCAAGCAGCAAACTATAGTACAGAGTTCCCAGTGTATTGGGATCTGTAAAGAAATGGGTAAAATTCCAGACAGTGAACTGCCCCTGCCCGTTGGTAAAGGCGTAATAGAACAGGAACAGCAGGGGTGCCGCCACAAAAATTACCAGGAATACGGCATATGGAATGCCCAGACTCTTTCGGGAAAAATGCATCTATTTATACCTCTTTAAGCCGCATGCAGCCATTACTTTTTCTTGAGCGTAAATTTCATCTTGTCCACAGGCATCAGGAGACTGACGCGGTCGCCCATATTCCACAGGTCCTCGTCGTTGACGACGAAATCCTGTTCCAGCTCCGTGTGGATGATGTAGCTGTAGTGGTCGCCCTTGTAGATCAGGTTGCTGATCGTGCCCTGGATAAGGCCGGCATCCTGGTCATCCGTCATCTCGATATCATCGGGCATGAGGGAGACAAGGATCCTCACCCTGCCGGGCTCCAGAATGTCTCCGTTTGCATCGACGACAGTGCCGTCCTCACGGCGCTTGCTGCCCTTGATGATACGGGTCAGACTCGTATCGAGATGATGGCCGTTGTATTCGAGACGGAAATCATGGTTGACATCGGCATAGAAGAGGTTGGTGTGGTCCTCCGCCAGCATGATGTGGATGTTTTCCGGATCCACTCTGAGGCCGACGCGGTCACCCACGCGGGCATTGCGCACGGTCTGGATGACGATCTCGTTTTTGCCCGACAGAACGGTGATCTCGTAGTGGATCCCCTTGAAAATGACGCTGTCCACGACACCGTTGATGGTGCCATTGCCGGGCGCTGTGATCTCCACGTCCTCGGGACGCACGACCGCCGTGATATGGGTGCCCTCTTCGAAGTCGTCTACGCAGTCAAATTCGCCGCCGCAGAAGCGGGCCCTGAGGTGTCCTGTCATCATGCCGTTGAAAATATTGCTCTCGCCGATAAAGTCCGCGACAAAGGCATTTGCCGGTTCATTGTAGATATCCTCCGGCGTGCCGATCTGCTGGGTGCGGCCCTCGCTCATGACAACGATCTTGTCGGACATGGTCAGCGCCTCCTCCTGATCGTGTGTGACATAGATAAAGGTGATCCCCAGCTTGTCGTGCATATCCTTGAGCTCAAGCTGCATCTCTTTGCGCATTTTGAGGTCCAGGGCTCCCAGAGGCTCGTCCAGAAGCAGGATCTCCGGCTCATTCACCAGGGCGCGCGCAATTGCGATCCTCTGCTGCTGTCCGCCGGACAGGGTCCGGATGGCGCGGCGCTCGAATCCCTCCAGATCCACCAGTTCCAGGACACGGCCCACCTTCCGGTCGATCATGTCTTTGGGAGTCTTCTTCTGCCGCAGTCCGAAGGCGATGTTGTCATATACATTCATATGGGGAAAAAGGGCATAGCGCTGGAAGACCGTGTTGATCGGCCTCTCGTAGGGCGGGAGCCCTATAATGGATTTTCCGTTCAGAAGGATGTCGCCCTCTGTGGGCACATCAAATCCCGCGATCATGCGGAGTGTCGTCGTCTTTCCGCAGCCCGAGGGTCCCAGAAACGTGACAAATTCGCCCCGTTTCACCTCAAGATTAAAATTGTCCACTGCCTTGAAGCCGTCGTCTTCGAAGACTTTGCTGATTCCCCTCAGTTCGATAATCGTGTCTTTGTTTTCCATAGATTTTTCCTCATAGTATGGTATTGTCGCGGCATGCCGCTCTGTCCTCACCCCCGGACGCTCGTCAAGGTTTCACGAATGCTCATGCAGGCATGGCATTCGTTTCAACTTTTCCTCGCTGTTTTCTTTCTGTTTTGAAAAACCCCGCGCTGCTTCGTGCTCCGCACTCCCGCATCGCTGCCTCAATTCGGACCCGCGGCACACCGCTCTGTCCTCATTGAGGGACGCTCGTCAAGGTTTCACGAATGCTCATGCAAGCATGGCATTCGTTTCAACTTTTCCTCGCTGTTTTTCAAAACTCCGGGGGAGAACTGATCCAGATCAGTTTGGCGGGCCGGCTGCCCGGGTTGGACAGGTAGTGTGTTTTGGCGGCCTGGTAATAGAAGCTCTCTCCGGCCTTGATGTGATATACCTTTTCGCCCAGGTGGAGGTTGAGCTTTCCGCTGATGAGATAGCCGAATTCCTCTCCGTTGTGAGGTTTGTCCTCCTCGAGAGTGCCGTGGGGCGCAACTGCCACAAGGAGAGGCTCCATCTGATATTTCTGGGCGGAGGGCACGATCCACTGGATGCTGTTGCCCTCTTCGTCTATTTTTTCAAAGTATTCGTTCTCAGAAAAAACGACTTTTTCATCTTCATTGCGAAAAAACTCCGCAGGTGTGGTCCCCAGGCATTCAATAAGGTCGAACAGGGTGACTACAGAGGCAGACACCTGTCCGCGTTCAAGCTGTGAGATAAAGCCTTTAGTAAGTTCTGTCCTGTCTGCCAGTTCCTGCTGTGTCAATCCGTTGCGATTTCGCAGATCCCGGATTCTTTCTCCTATATAATTGTTGACATCCGCTGTATCCATATCCTTATCCCTCTTTTATTTTTCCCAACATTCCGCCTGTCGGTGCGTCTGATTTCCCCGCCTTGGGGTCAGAAAAAGTCTGCGGAAATAAAAGACGCTTGTGAAGGCATAAAAACAGCTCCGCATAGTAAACAATAATCTTTCTGTCACTAAACCCGGAGCTAAAATCCATTATACCGTCAGTAAACATTTTGTCAACTATTAATATTCATTATTTCTTGTCTTTTTTTGTTACTTTTATGTTAAAAACTTGCTTTCGGGTCCTGCCGGCCGGATACGCGGCCGCAATGTCTCTGCCCTGCAACCCCCTGCAAAGACTTGGAAGGACAGCGTCTTCCCCGCCGAATCCGTACTCATAAGTCAGCCCTGCACCGGGCAGGTATGCACTGCCGCATGCCCGGAGATCAGGCATGCAAAAAGCCCCGCTGCCGGAAAGCTCCGGCGCGGGGCGCATTATTCACAGGCGGGTCCTGAATCTATTATTCCAGGGGGGTGAAAACGGGTTTCTCCCGATCCGGAGCGATTTTCTCCTTCCAGAAGGGGGTCTTCTCCAGATAGTCGTTGTACAGGTCCTCGAGCCCGGAAGGCGGTGCTCCTTTTTTTGAATTATAGTACATAGTGCAGTAATCGCTGATCAGCATGGCGTCCTTTTCAAAATCCGCCCACAGGCTCAGGTTGATCTCCACACCGTACTCTTCTCCCGGTCCGGAATCATGCAGGCTGACATACAGGTATTTGATTCCGCCGCTTCCCAGGTCTTCTTTCTCATACAGCTCCATGAAGGGAGCGAGCGCAGCCCCGGGATCCTCGATCGGGCAGTTCCGGTAATCCAGTGACAGTGAATCTTCATCTGCTCTGTATGCCCAGTCAGATGTGCCCTGCCCCAGGGACTCCTTTTCCCATTTTTCAGCCAGCTGCTGTGCCCTGCTCTGAAATACTCCCTCGGGCACTTCCTCGCTGAAATAGTCGACTTTCCCTCGGTCATCGCATATTTCCGTCTCATGCATGTAGAATCCGTCCTGCGGGCCCTCAACGATACATGCGGCGATATATCTTGCCAAGTGTTCCGTATCCCGGGTCATGTCAGGATGTTCGGGAAACAGCCAGCGCGTAAAGCGGATCTCCCGGCTTTCCCCCATGGTCTTTACGGCACTCTTCAGATCTCCCGCAGCGACCGCCTTGTCGTCGAAATACAGGTAGACTTCCTTCTTTCCCTGTTCCTCCATGGTCTGAAGCAGCTTGACAATTTCGTCCGAACGGTAACCTTCTTCGGTGACAAGAGCCAGTTCAAATGTATCGGAATCCTCTTCCCTGTGTACTTTCAGAAGGGACCCGTAGATTCCGTCGTTGGAATAGGCGCGGTCACTTCCCAGGTGGATCCACAGGCTCTCGCCGAGATGCTGCAGTTCTTCCCTGTAAACACTTTCGATCGGTACCCGGACTACAAATTCGTTCTGATCATTGAGATTGACGCCCACGGCATAGGGCACTTCCAGACTGTCCAGCCTGTTCTTGAGAATTGCCTGGAAACTCAGAAGCGAAGCCCTGTACCCGGTATCGTCCTCATAATCTGCCGAAGTGGTGGAGCCATACCGGATCGAGATTGACGGCCCGGGGACTTCGTTGACCCTGCACTGATATTTGCCGGGCAGCAGAGTGCTGCCGGGATCTTCCCACCTGGTTCTCCATGCCGACTGTTCACGAAAAGCGGCCGGCAGGGGATCACTGGTCAGCAGTTCCTGTATAAGAGGGAAAGGAAAGAAAATCTCGTTTTCCTCGAGAGGCTTGAGGAGGAGACTCTCTCCGTCCCCGGTAGTGACACAGCTGTCATAGGTGTAACGGCTTTCGACTTTTTCAGTCACCTCGTCGTATTCATCCCAGATCAGGACAGCCTCCGTGCCGGAAGTATTCAAAACAGAGGCCAGCTCTTCCTTTGCCTGATCGGAAAAAGTCAGTACCAGCCCCTCTTCTGTCTCCTCCAGGCCCTCAATATCCTCTTCCTGGTGCAGCACATCCACAGCGCGGTACTCCAGCACTGTCTCCCCGTCCTCATTCACATTCTGCCTGTCCCGGACATTGAGTCTGACGGTCATGCGTCGGCTGATGCCCGACCAGACGACGGTTTCCGGATCCTGTCCCCTGTAAACATCTGCGGGGACTGTAAATTCAATCTGCTGTCCGTGTTCCTCCCACAGAAATCCCCCGTCTCCGGCCAGGGCACTGACGCGCCTCTTTGCGCCGGCGCTGCTCTGCGCAAACTCCTCGGGGGTCATGTCCTCGCCGTTGAGGACAGTCGTCTGGGTATCAATAAACTGAAATCTGATCCGGGTCCGGAAGACAAATGCACAGACTGCCGCGCACAGGACCAGGGCCGCGGCCAGAGCTGCGATCACCCGTCTTCTGCGCTTTCTGCGCGCCCTGCCGCGCTTTTTTTCATCCTCCGAGACAGGGGGATACACTTTCTCCAGTTCGGAGCGCAGCTTCCCCATATCCTGCACCCGGGCTCCGCGGTCCAGTTCCAGGCCTTTCATCAGAGTCCGCTCCGCCTGGGGCAGGATGTCGGCCCCCCTGTCGGACGGCCGTTCCATATCATCGTACAAAAGTCTGGTGAGCACATCCTCGGGCTCTTTGCCTGTGAGGCAGTAGTACATGGTACTGCACAGTCCGTAGACATCCGTCCAGCTGCCCAGGACACCTTTTTCGTCCCTCTGCTCGGGCGCGGAATAGTAGGCTTTGTAAATGACCGAGTGCGTCGTCTGCACATTGTCAAATTTCCTGGCCGCCCCGAAATCCAGCAGACGCAGCGTTCCGTCCGGCATGCACATCAGATTGTCGGGGCTGATGTCGCGGTGGATGACGCCGGCGCTGTGCACATGCTCCAGAGCCTGCATGACGGGTCCGAAAGAGCGGACGACCTTCTCCATCCCCCAGCGGCCTTCCGCGGGGATCTTTTCGCGCAGGGTTGTGCCGTCCAGATATTCCATCACGATATAGGCGGTGTCGTTGGCCTCGAAATAGTCCAGGACTGTGACAATGGCCTCTTCACCTGCAAAGTCGTGCAGTATTCTGGCCTCTTTTAGGAAGCGGTCCAGATCCGACCGGAACTGGGCGGACTGTGTAGAGTCCAGAATGCGGACATTGCATCCGTTTGTGCCTGTGCAGGTAGTATCCCTTCCACAGAAATCCCTGCAAAAATACTCCTTGACCGCCACATGATTTCCGTTGTGGATATGCAGTGCCTCATAGGTGATGCCGAAACCGCCCTGGCCGATCACGCGCAGGATCCGGTATCTCTCGTCCAGGACCGTCCCCTCCGGCAGGGCATAGCGGCTGCTGTCAGGGCCGCCGGGAACGATCTGTTCCCTCACAATGGTATCGGCCTCCTCCACACGGGTGACAATTTCGTTCATTTCCATAGGTTTCACCGTTTGTAAAAGCATGTATTTCACGGTCTGTCAGTCACTGTACCGAACATACTGCACAGCTTCTGCCCGGTCGGAATAAGTATAGCATGCCGCTCTTTATTAAACAATTGCGCCGGCTTCCCGGAAAACAGACGGACAGGGGAGCTGTATCAGTCCGCATGGCTTTTCTTTGACGTATACGCGTTTTTTGGTTATACTTACTGTATTCTGTGCATATGCAGTGCCGCTTGTTCAGAGCGCAGGCACAGAGATCACTGTTATCTATAACATTTTTGGGAGGATTAAATATGAAAAAGCACTTCAGGATCATCGCTGTTCTGCTGGCTTCTGTCATGGTCATGGCTCTCATGCTCAGCGGCTGCGGCAAAAAAGAGCCTACAGACGAGGATGCAAAAAAATATGTAGACTCTGTAGTCAAGCTGCTCTGCACCGGTGAATACGACAAGTCCATCAAGTTCTCCGATATCGAAGAGGGCAAAGAGACCGAGGCCCGCGATGCCATCATTGAGGAAATGCTCAACCAGGCTGCGAGCGAATACGAACTCAGCGATGAGATCAAGGACCAGTTCCGCGAATTCATCATCAATGCTCTGGCGAAATGCAAATATACCGTGACAGACGCCGTCAAGACTGATGACAACGGCAAAGTCGGATATGACGTGACCGTCTCCGTCGAACCTCTGAAGATCTTCAACGGCGCGGAGGAAACCATGTCAAACGTGATGGTCGATCTGCTGAGCGACACTTCCGTCCTGTCCATGAGTGAAGAGGAAGTCACCAACCTGGTATTCTCCAAGATCTTTGACGTCCTCAACGGGAACCTCGAAAATCCTGAATACGGCCCCGCTGAAGATGTGATCGTGCACTACGGTCTGATGGATGAAGAGAATAATCTCTACGGCGTCAGCGAGGAAGACGGCCAGAAGCTGGGAGAAAAGCTCTTCTCCGCAGAGGGACTTGAATAAAAAAAAACAATCCCTTCGGCAGGGTTCCCTGTCCCCGCAGAATGACCGCACAGACAATTGAACAGGTAAAAACAGCTGCCGGAATCCTTTTTACAGGGTTCCGGCAGCTGTTTTTATGCCCTTATTCTGACATCACGATACTCTCGATCACGGGCTGGGCCTCCGGCGGGATCGTTCCGTTGCCGTCTATGGGTTCTGCATCCTTCGCAATCTGCTCTACGACCTCCATTCCCTCCGTCACATAGCCGAAAGCCGCATATTCTCCGTCCAGGAAGGTGGAGTCCGCCACAGTGATAAAGAACTGAGAACTGGCCGAATCGGGATTCTGGGCTCTGGCCATGGAGATGACTCCCTTTACGTGGCTGATGGGGTTGTCATGGCCGTTGGAGGCAAATTCGCCGACAATGGTCTCATCCGAGCCGCCCGTGCCGTTTCCCAGGGGATCGCCTCCCTGGATCATGAAGCCGTCTATGATGCGATGGAAAGTAAGGCCGTCATAGAAACCTTCCTTTACCAGCTTCTCGAAGTTCTCAACTGTCGCCGGAGCAGCCTCCGCATCCAGTGCCAGGGTGATGGTGCCGTAATCCTTTACATTGATCTGCACGTGGTCCATGGCTGAGGTGTCCACTGTATCCGCAGGATTGCCCGTATTTTCCTTATTCTCTGTCTGCGTCTCTGTCCCGGCGGCTTCTTCCTTGCCGCCGCTCTCCTCAGTGCTCTGCGCTGCTCCCCCGCCGCCGCAGCCTGCCAGCAGCCAGATGCAGCACAGGGCGGCCGCCGCTGCTGCAAAAATTTTCACTTTTTTGTCATTGCTTTTCTTTCTTGTCATTTTTCAACGTCCTTTCGTATGATCCCTTGCATCAGCAGAGGCCTCTGCTGCCGGCGGCACGAACCACTGCCTGCCCGCTGACCGATGCCCGCTGACATCCGCACTATTATAGCACTTCCCTCCGCAAAGGACAAAAAAACCGCAAAAAACCGAAGGACGCCGCCCCGTGTGCAGGGGCGGATCATCCTCCGGTTTTTCATTTTTCAAACAGTGGAACTCTCTATTGTGTTCAAAGTGAGGTCCCGAAGATTGTGGGATCAGATGTCTCCCATATCCTCGCCCATGTCGAATTCATCGGTGTTGACCTCTTCTTCCTCGTCCTCCTCAGGAGCGACGATGACGAACTCGGACAGATAGGCGTCCTCGGGCTGGCCCGCCATCAAAGCGGGGATATTGATGATGATGCCGTCCATGCTGTAAGGAACACTCATGGAGACCTTGTGGGAATGCGGTGCACTGTCCTTTTCATCCGTGATCTCCAGAGTCATGGTTAGGGTCTGTCCCATGATATCCGCCATGCCTCTGTCGCGCTCGGAAAGCTTTGCGACTTCTTTGCCGTCCACAATGACTTTGACTTTGTGATAGGCCTTGTACTCCTGGCCGTTGTACTCCAGGGTCTTGTTGTCAAAATAGATCGTATGGCCGCGGCCGACCACAAACATGGCGGCTGCGATGACCAGAATGATCGCAAGAGCGGCGATTCTGAAGATCAGCTGTCTTTTATTCTTCATGCCTGCTCACCTCCTTTGGCAGAGGCTTCCTCGGCCTCCTGCGCGGCTGCAAGCTGCTGTCCCGCAGCGCTGCGCATCCTGCGCTTGTTGGTCTCATACATGATCAGGGCGACCGTGATAACTGCGTAGGACACGAATACGCGGAAGTACTCGCCGATCATGGAGTCGCCGGTAATGTAAGCGCCTGCGCGGGGAGCGACGATGAACATGGTGTGGAAGAGGATGACGCCCAGGAAGACGTTGCCGATCGAGGCGCGGTCTACAGAGGCGCCGCCGACCAGAAGGGCGGCGATACAGAACATACCGATCTGGCTGTGTGCGCTGTAGGTCGCGATGTTGCCCATGTTCTGAAGATAAATGACCATGCCGATGCCTGCCAGAACGGTCGACATGACGATGGAGATGATCCTTGTGCGCTCGACGTTGATGCCGGCGTCACGGGCAACTTCCATATCCTGTCCGACGGCACGCATGTCCTGTCCCAGCTTGGTGCGGCGGAACCACACGATGAAGAGGCACAGGAGGCCGATGATGATAAAGGTCAGAACGGGGATCTTGACTCCCGCGACATTGATGGCCAGGAGGTTATCCAGCTTCTGGCGCATGCCCAGAAGGGAGACCGTATTGCGGATGCCGTATCCGCGGGGAAGCTTGATCGATGTGTGCTTGATGGGAATGATGCTGCCCATCAGGTAGAGGACGACCAGCTGATAGATACCGTTGACGAAGAAGCTCATGATATAGCTGGTGATCATCTCACGGCCCTTTGCCTCATTCAGAATCTTGCCGCAGAAAATACCGAGCAGGATGGAGATCGGTATGGAAATGATCACTGCAAGCACCATTCCGGGGATACCCACGATCTGCCAGTCAGAGACCAGAATCAGGGCAATCTCTGCTGCCATGGCTCCCAGAGTCATACCGAAGTTCAGGCCCATGCCGGCCATGATCGGGATCAGCAGACTCAGGATCAGGAAGGAGTTTCGTCCCATACGGGTCACGATCTCGTTGATCAGCATGTTTGCGGAGAGGCCGGAGATCGGAATACAGAAGGCGCAGATAATAATGAACATGATCGGGACGGATGCCTGCCGGAGGACCGAGCCCCAATCGACGGAGGCTGCTTTATCTTTTTTTGTATTCATTTCGATACCTCCGTCTTTCTGGTCAGTGCGAACAGGATCATACCCATGGACGCGATGATTCGGATGACTTCCGACATATCCATGTGGATCATGTTGTTCATGACTGTAGGTGTCATTGTGACGATACCCTGGAAGAGGATCGTGCCGACGATAACGTTCATGATGGTTGCTTTATTGACGGACGCACCGCCGATGAGGATGGCGGAGACCGCCGGGAGCGCCATGTAGAAGGGCGCCATGTAGAGCTGGATGAAGCCGAAGCCCTGCTCATAGACCAGGATGCCGACGGCTGCGAGCCAGGTCGACATGATGACAGACAGCATGCGGATGCCGTCCACGTTGATGCCGGCTGCCTTTGCGAATGTCGGGTTGGAGCCGACAGCCGTCATGGCAGTACCTGTCTTTGTGTGCAGAAATGCCCAGATGCCAAAGGCCAGGAGCGCAAAGAAGAGGATCGTTCCTGTGGGGATGGAGATGTTTCCGATATTGATCTGCAGGATGCCGGCCAGTGCCTGGTTGTAATAGCCCTCCAGGGAAATAGTGGTACGGAGGCCCTTGCCGGAAAGGCCCCAGACCATATTGGGGCTGTGGTAAGGCAGAAGGAGCCACATCATGCACATGAAGGAGACGGAGGAGAATCCGACATAGGTCGCGATCATCATCTCGCCGCCCTTGATCTTGTT
>DGRU01000161.1 GCA_002390025.1 Lachnospiraceae bacterium UBA4380 | reverse complement strand
ACAGGGAAATCAGGTCCGCCGCAGATTGTCCCGCTCCGGGCAGGGCGTGAACAGGGACCGGAGCGGGTGAAAAAAAGTATATCACAAAAGATGCGACGGCGCTTCGGTTTCATGGTATAGTACAGGTAACATCCGGACGTTTTTTGCCGCTCCGGCAGGCGGCACGGTCCAAGAGTATCAAGAGAGAGGTCAGAAAATGGCAAGGAGCTTTTTGCCCGTGAGCCGACAGGACATGCAGGCGCAGGGAATTGAACAGCTGGATTTTGTATATATCTGCGGCGACGCTTATGTGGACCACCCGAGCTTCGGGGCGGCCATTATTTCGCGTGTCCTGCAGTCCAGGGGTTATACTGTGGGAATGATCTGTCAGCCGGACTGGCGGGATCCAGACAGCATCGCGGTTCTGGGCGAGCCCAGACTGGGTTTTCTGGTCTCCTCCGGCAACATGGATTCCATGGTCAACCACTATACGGTCAACAAAAAGCACCGCAGCCATGATGCCTTCAGCCCCGGCGGAGTAATGGGAAAAAGGCCCGACAATGCGGTGGTCGTCTACGGCAACCTGATTCGCAGAACATTTAAAAAGACGCCGGTCATCCTGGGCGGACTGGAGGCAAGCCTGCGGCGCATGTCCCACTATGACTACTGGTCGGACCGGGTGCGCCGTTCGATCCTCCTGGAAGCGGGAGCCGATCTGATCTCCTACGGGATGGGCGAGCGCAGCATCGTGGAGATCGCCGATGCTCTGGCCAGCGGAATGGATGTGCGCGATATCACCTATATTGACGGCACAGTGTATAAGACGAGAAGAGAAGAGGATATCTTCGACGCCGTCCGTCTGCCGGATCACGAACTTGTGTGCCGGCCTGACGAAAAGGGAAAACGCGCCTATGCACAGAGCTTTGCCCTGCAGTACGCCAATACCGATCCTTTTCAGGCAAAGCGGCTCTATGAGACCTACGGCGGCAAGACTTTTGTCGTGCAGAATCCCCCTGCCAAACCCCTCTCCGTGCGGGAGATGGACGATGTCTATGCCCTCCCATACATGCGCACCTGGCATCCCATGTACGATGCGGCCGGCGGCGTGCCCGCCCTGGGAGAGATCCGTTTCAGTCTCACCTCCAACCGCGGCTGCTACGGGGACTGCAATTTCTGTGCGCTCACCTTCCACGAGGGCCGCATTGTCCAGGTCCGCAGCCACGAGTCCATTCTGCGGGAGGCCCGGCAGATGCTGCAGGAGCCCGATTTCAAGGGAAACATCTATGATGTCGGCGGCCCGACAGCGGAGTTCCGGGCACCGGCCTGCAAAAAGCAGCTGACCCACGGTGCATGCAAACACCGGCGCTGCCTCTACCCCGAACCCTGTCCCAACCTTGAAATCGACCACAGGGACTATCTCTCCCTGCTCAAAAAGCTCCGCACCCTGCCCGGCGTAAAAAAAGTCTTCATCCGCTCGGGCTTCCGTTTTGACTACCTTCTGGCGGACCGCGACCGCACCTTTTTGCGGGAGCTCTGCCAATATCACATCAGCGGTCAGCTGCGCGTTGCCCCCGAGCATGTCTCCGACAATGTTCTGGCTAAGATGGGCAAACCGGGCAACGACGTCTACCGCGAATTCGTCCGGACTTTTGAGGAGATGAACAGAAAGACCGGCAAGGAGCAGTATATTGTCCCCTACCTTATGTCCTCCCATCCGGGCAGCACCTTAAAGGACGCAATCGCTCTGGCGGAATATATCCGGGAGCTGGGCTATATGCCGGAACAGGTGCAGGATTTTTATCCGACGCCGGGGACAGTTTCCACCTGCATGTACTACACGGGGCTTGACCCCCTCACATGGAAAGAGGCGGGGAGGGCTGACGGCAGGACCTCACCCGGTCCTGTGCAGATGGAGAAGGTCTATGTACCCCGGGACCCCCGCGAAAAGGCCATGCAGAGGGCGCTGATCCAGTACCGCGACCCGGCTAATTACGATCTGGTGAAGGAGGCACTCCTCCGCACCGGCCGCACTGATCTGATCGGATTCGGGGACAAGTGCCTCATCCCGCCCAGGCAGATGAAGAGAGGAGAGCCTGCCGGCAGACATACGGACCCTAATAACAGGAAGAGTGATCATAATAACAGGAAGAGCAATCATGATAACAGGAAGAATGATCACAATAACAGAAAAAACGGTCACGGACGCACAGTGAAAACGTCTGACAATCATCATGGAAGAGACGGAGCAAGGCACGGTGGTGCCCCGGCAAAAAAACGTCAGACAAAACGGTAACAGCATAGTAGATGTTATGTTGATTGTTTTGGAAAGGAAAAAAGATGAGCAATATCCATGAGAGCGTTTTTCTGGCACCCGGCAGCGTAGTATTGAGAGATGTGACGATCGGAGCACAGAGCGGTGTCTGGTTCAATACGGTCATACGCGGGGATGAGGCCCCGATCCGGATCGGAGAAGGTTCAAATATCCAGGATAACACAGTGGTACACGGCGCACCCGGCTTTCCGGTCGAAATCGGGGACGGAGTGACCGTCGGTCATTCCGCGATCATACACGGCTGCACTGTGGGCAGTAATACACTGATCGGCATGGGCACTATCATCATGAACGGAGCGGTGATCGGCAGCAACTGCATAATCGGCGCAGGTTCCCTTGTGACCGGGGGAACTGTCATCCCGGACGGAAGTGTCGTCGTGGGCAGACCTGCCAAAGTCATCTCCTCTGTATCGGACAAACATCTGGAGATGATCCGCCACAACGCAGAGGAGTATGTATCGCTGATGATGCAGTACAGAGACGGGGAGTTCAAAAACGAATCCCTGCGCTGACGGATCCTGCAGAGTCTGCAGGGGCAGGCGCAGGCCCGCATCTGATAAACATTTTGATTGGAGCAGAAAGGAAACAGTTATGGAAACAGCGCTTCTGAACAATGAACTGAATTTCAGCTATCCCGAAGGATTTCACGTGATGGACCAGGCAGAACTGAGCGCCTATAATTTTTACGCGGCGGCGCCCGGCTGGTGTATCAATGATCCCGACAGGCATATTATGGTATCGGTCGCCTGGAAACAGGCTCCCGGGCTTTTTGCGAAAATGCTGAAGGTCAAAGATGTCGCGAAGAGCATGGAGGGGCAGATGGGCAAGGCGATGAAGGCCTATGACTATCGTCTGGAGGAATTTGTCTCCCGGACCCCGGGAGGTAAAGAGGCCGAGGGATTTTGCTATCAGTACAAGGTGCAGGAAGTAGGGATGAGCGGCATGAGCCTGAGCGTCAAGAACAAAAATACCTTTTACTACTTCCACATGTATTACAGAAGCGCCCTGAAGGACCAGAGTCTGCCTGTTTTGGAAGATGTTCTGAATGCAGTAGCCTGGACACGGTAGAAAAACCCCGGGCTGCCGGACACTGCAGGGAACAGGACAGGGAAGATGCGGGCTGCCGGACACTGCAGGGAAAAGGGCAGAGAAGATCCGGGCTGCCGGATACGGCAGAGATTGAAATACAAAAGGTACAGGCCATGAAACAATTCAAAAAATATCTATATCCCCTTGCAGCGGCGCTGCTGGTGACTGTACTTGTCGGTCTGGGTATGCTCAGACGCCTGGACCGGTGGGCGCAGGACTGGCTCTTCCAGCGCCCCGGAATCCCTTCCGGTGATATTGTTGTCATCGGAATCGATGAAGAGGCCCTGGAACTCCTGGGCCCCTACAATACCTGGGACCGGAATATCATGGCTTCCGCCCTGGAGGCACTTGCCGAAGACCCGGAAAAAAAGCCTGCGGTCACTGCCGTCGACATTCTCTATGCGGGCACCAGCACGCAGCAGGCGGATGACCGGCTGGCGGCAGCTGCCGGAAAGCTGGGCAATGTGATCACAGCTTCCATGGCCGGGTTCGGAGAGAAGATCACCTGGGAGAACGGGCATGCAGTAGAGGTGCAGACATCAGCCGTACTTGCCTATGAGGAACCTTACGAGGCCCTGTGCAGCAGCACGGCCCAGGGCCATATCAATGCCATGACAGATGTCGACGGCGTGATGCGGCACGGGCTTTTGTATGTGGAGCCCGATGGAAGTGAAGAAAGCAGGGTGTATTCCATGGCCTTCCAGGCTGCCCGCAGTTACCTGGAACAGAAGGGGCTGGAACTGAAGCCCCCGCAGACCGTCGGCAAGGGCCATTTTTACATTCCCTACACGGCAGGTCCGGGGGGCTACTACGACGGTGTATCGATTGCCGCGCTGATCGGCGGACAGGTGCCCGCCGATTACTGGGCGGGAAAAATCGTGATCATAGGCCCCTATGCTCCCGCCCTGCAGGATGCCTATCTCACACCCATTGACAAGGGTACCCAGATGTACGGCGTGGAGATCCAGGCCAATGTGATCCAGAGCTTTCTGGAGGGCAGGAGAAAGACAGAGATGTCTGACCTGCCGCAGCTGCTGTTCCTGTTCCTCTTCAGCACGGCATCCATGATCCTCTTCCTGCGCATGAAGGTTGCGCGGGGCGGGATATTGTGTGCCGGCCTGATCATATGCAGCGCCTTCTTAACCTTTATCCTGTACGCGGCCGGCTTTGTGACACATCCCTTCTGGCTGCCTTTTGCCCTGCTGACTCTCTATATTCTGGCGCTTGCCGCACACTACATCCGTGCTGTCAGGGAACGGCATGCCCTGGCCCTGGAAAAAGAGAGGATCGAAGCCGAACTGTCACTTGCAACACGCATACAGCTGAGCGCACTTCCCAAGGATTTTCCGCCCTTTCCGGACAGGAAGGAATTTGATCTCTTCGCATCCATGAAGCCCGCCAAGGAAGTCGGCGGCGACTTTTACGACTTTTTCCTGATCGATGACGACCACCTGGGGCTGGTTATTGCGGATGTCTCCGGAAAAGGTGTTCCGGCTGCCCTGTTTATGATGGTCTCCATGGCTCTGGTCCGGCATGCGGCAATGAGCCCGGAAAATGAAAAGAGTCCCGCAAAAATACTGAAAGCCGTCAATGCACAGGTCTGTTATCGGAATCCTGAGGAAATGTTTGTGACGGTCTGGCTGGGTGTTCTGGAGATCTCCACCGGAAAACTGACGGCTGCCAATGCCGGTCACGAATATCCCGCGGTGAAACCGGCGGGAGCAAGCTTTGAACTGTTCAAGGACAGGCACGGTCTGGTAATCGGTGCTATGGAGATGACACGGTACAGGGAATATGAGCTGCAGCTGGAACCTGGGGCCAAGCTGTTTGTGTACACGGACGGTGTGGCAGAGGCGGCAAATCCCCGCGACGAACTCTTCGGAACAGAGCGCCTGATCAGGGCGCTGCAGGGTGCGGAGGACGGCTCACCGGAGGAAATCTTGGATGCGGTCAACGCTGCCGTGGCAGAATTTGCCGGAAGCGCACCGCAGTTTGACGATCTGACCATGCTCTGCCTGAGCTATAAATAACCTGTCCGGATATTTGCGGTCAGTGCCGGTAGTGCATCGCAGTAACAGAATCTCTGTATGATCAGAATCTTTGCAGGGACAGAATTTCTACAGGATCAGAACATAGGATTCATAGGGCCGGAGGATACCGTTTTCCTCACGGGGCGTGCAGTCCTCGATTCCGGGACCGCTGTGGATCAGGACCTCCGCATTGCGGAAGACTTCATCCGGAACATAGATACGGTTATGTTCAGAGAAGTTGCACACAACGAGCAGACGCCGGGCATCGAGATCTCTGGTGTAGACAAACAGGTCGGGGTCATCCTCCAACAGGAGCTGATAGTGTCCGTACACGATCACCTCATAATGATGACGCATTGCGATGAGCTTTTTGTAGTGACAGAAGACAGAATCGGGGCGCCGGATTTGCTCACGGGCATTGATCTTTGTGTAGTTGGGATTGACGGGCATCCAGGGCTTCCCGCTGCTGAAACCGGCATTTTCCGTGTCGTCCCACTGCATGGGAGTGCGGGCATTGTCCCGGCTTTTGGCGGCGATTTTCGGGAAGAGGGAAGCGGGATCTTCGCCTCTTTCCTGTGTCAGTTCCCGGAAGGCGTTGACGGACTCAATATCCTGAAATTCCTCAACGCTGCGGAAAGGGTAATTGGTCATGCCCAGTTCCTCACCCTGATAGATGTACGGAGTACCCTGCATGAGGTGGAGACAGGTCGCAATGCATTTGGCAGATGCCTCGCGGTATGCGTCATCGGGATTGCCCAGGCGGTTGACGATGCGGGGCTGGTCGTGATTGCAGAAGTACAGGCTGTTCCAGGCGGCGCCGTCGAGGCCGGTCTGCCACTTGGACAGATTCTTCTTAAGAGCGACCAGAGGGAGTTTGCGGGTGGACCACTTGTATCCGTCACCGCCGTCCAGGTTCATGTGTTCAAACTGGAAGACCATGTTGAGCTCCGTCCCGTCCTCATTGGCGTATTGCCGGGCTTCCTCCACTGTGACATTGGGCGTTTCGCCCACGGTCAGCAGATCATAGCGGGAGAGAACCTCCCGATTCATCTCCTGGAGATAGTCATGGATCCTGGGTCCGTTAAATACAAAGCCGGCATCACCGTAGAGACCGTTCCTCGCAGGTGCATCCGGAAGTCCGTCCGGCTTGGAGACCAGGCTGATCACATCCATGCGGAAGCCGTCGATCCCCTTTTCGCACCACCGCGTCATCATGTCAAAAACCTCCCGCCGCACGCGGGGATTCTCCCAGTTGAGATCCGGCTGTTTGCGGGAGAACAGATGCAGGTAGTACATGTCCGTTTTTTCGTCGTATTCCCAGGCGGAACCTGAGAAAAAAGATCCCCAGTCATTGGGAGGATTTCCGTTTTTTCCCTCGCGCCAGAAATAGAAATCCCGTTTGTCATTGCCGCGGGAGCTGCGGCTCTCGACGAACCAGGCGTGCTCATCCGAGGTGTGGTTGACTACGAGGTCCATCACAATTCGGATGCCCCGGTCATGGGCCGCCTCCAGCATGCGGTCAAAATCCTCCATGGTGCCGAATTCATCCATGATGGCCTCATAGTCGCTGATGTCATATCCGTTATCGTCGTTGGGGGAACGATACACAGGAGAAAGCCAGATGACATCGATTCCCAACTCTTTCAGATAATCGAGCTTCTGAGTGATTCCATTCAGGTCGCCGATTCCGTCTCCGTTGCTGTCCATGAAGCTGCGGGGATAGATTTGATAGACGACGCTTTCTTTCCACCAGGTTTTATTCATGGGTGTTCCTTTCTGACTGACTTTGTATGAGATGTTTTTTTGTTTTTTAGGCAGTGTGCGCGCAGCGGCATCTGCAGGTCATGATTCTTTCCTGCGGCCTGCAGCCTTCCTTCTCTTTATGCGCCTGCCGGATTTTGCTTCCCTGCTCTTTCTGCCGGGCCCGGCCTGCCGGGCGGCTTTCGGCGTCCCTGCGGCTTTTCCGAACATAAAGGCGCGGGCAAAGCCGATGCCCACCCTGTAGGGCAGAGGACGGAGCGCCTTATCAGCCTCCGCAAGCTTCTCGCGGATGGGGATGTTCTGGGGACAGTGCTGTTCACATTTGCCGCAGCGGATGCACTGGGTGGCAAATGCCGGATCTCTGGTGAGACCCACGGTCTGGGCAAACTGAAAACGGCCCTGACTTTTGGATTCCGTGAACATGGCGTTGTAGCAGCGGAAGATGCCGGGAATGTCGACCCCCCTGGGACAGGGCATGCAGTAGCGGCAGCCGGTGCAGCCGACTTTTTCCTTTTCACGGATCTGCCTCTTCACTTCTTCGAGAACTTCGAAGTCCTTCTCAGTCAGGTGTCCGGGCGCGGCTTCGGAGGCGGTCCTGCAGTTCTCCTCCACCATCTCCAGAGAATTCATGCCGGAGAGAACGACCGTCACTTCCGGCTGGTTGTAGAGCCAGCGGAAGGCCCATTCGGCGGGAGACCAGCCGCGTCCGCTGTCCTGCATGGCTTTTTTTGCGCCGGCAGGGAGCATGTTTACGAGCTTTCCGCCCCTGAGGGGCTCCATGATGACGACAGGGATCCCTTTCGCGGCGGCAGCTTTGAGTCCGTCCACGCCGGCCTGTGAAACCTCGTCGAGATAGTTGTACTGGATCTGGCAGAAATCCCAGTCGTAATCCTGCAGGATTTTCTGGAAATTGTCGGTGTTCCCGTGATAGGAAAAGCCGATATTCCTGATGGCTCCCGCTTCTTTTTTCTCCCTGATCCAGTCCAGAATGCCCACAGCTTTGAGCTTTTCCCACATTGCCAGGTCGGTCAGATGGTGCATGAGGTAGTAGTCAATATAGTCGGTGCGGAGGCGGGCAAGCTCCTCATTGAAATACTTGTCCAGACCGCTGCGGCTTTTGACCATGTACTGGGGGAGTTTGGTGGCAATATTGACTTTTTCACGGATGTGATTGCGCTCGAAGATCTCTCCGATCGCCGCTTCGCTCCCGGGATAAATATAGGCGGAGTCGAAGTAGTTGACCCCGGCGCGGTAGGCGGCCATGATCTCTTTCTCGGCTTTTTCAACGTCGATGTTGTTTCCTTTTCTTGTGAAACGCATGCACCCGAAGCCCAGCATCGACAGCTCGTTTCCATTACGATCTTTTCTGTAGAGCATCGTGTTTCCTCCTGTCAGCCGTACGTTTCATCTGATTATTTTCTTGTCGTGTGCCGGTGTTCCGAAGTGGTGATGTTGATGTCGGGAGCATCCTTCTTGGAGAGATCCAGAGAGCCGTCACTGCGCAGCGGCCATATGGTTCCTCCGATCCAGGTCTTTCCCGTCAGCATGGCACCGTTTTTGGTGGAAAAATAGTAGAATTTTCCGTCGATCATCTGCCATCCTGTCTGCCGTATGCCCAGTCTGTTCAGAAAATATGTTTTGCCTTTGACCTTGAGCCATCCCTCGTGACGGTAGCCGCTTACTGTGAAGTAGTAAATATTTTTTCCGAGGGTCTTCCATCCGCCGGAGAGATATTTTCCCGATGCCGTCCTGTAGCGCCAGCCTTTGGAATCTTTGACCCAGCTGCTCTTGGCGGGAGTCCTGTCCTGGGCATTGCCCGTCACAAGCTTTGTGCCGGAAAACAGCATGCGCTTGTCCAGGAACAGGGGCTGCGCGTCGTTGAATACGAGCTGCTGGGTGCGGACCTTTCCGTTGGAGAGGTTTTTCACCTTGATGCTTTTCTTCTTGATATGCCTCTGCGCACTTACACTGATCGTATTGTACTGCACTGTGTAGGTGATCGTGCCGTTGTAGCGGCATCCCAGGATATTATACTGTTTGGCCAGCCGCCTCAGGGTGGAGGACGTCTCTGTGGATCCGCCGAATCTCCTGTAATCCGAATCGGACGGATTTTTGTAGGAATAAAAGCAATAGCAGGGATTTACTGCTTTTACGAAGGATGCCAGATTTGAGGTCCACATGCCGTGGTGGTTGAGTTTCAGGATATCTGCTGAAAGATTTGTTCCGGAGGCCAGGAGGTCCCGTTCAGTGGAAAACTCAATATCTCCGCAGGTGAGGAAACTCCTCTTTCCAAGGGTAAATTTGGTGACCAGGGAGCTGTTGTTCTGGAATCCGACTCCGTCTTTGTCATATGGATCGAAGCAACCCCAGCCCCTTGTGTTCTGATCCCACAGAACTTTGGCCTTGACTGAGCCGACCGTAAATGTTTTGCCTCTGCGAAGGCTGGTGACGGGGATCTTCTTTTTGCGGGCGGCGGAGAGGATCCCGTTGTAGCGGTCGACGTATTCTTTGCAGCTCTTATAAAGTTTACGGCGGCTCTGCTTATACCGGGAACTGAGATATTTCCTGACGGGATCGGGATTTGCCAGGTACACCCTCTTTACATGAAACCAGGAATCCTTGATGATGGAGGCGGCATAATCGCAGTGATCCTCATGAAAATGGGAGATGTAGAGGCTCAGATTTCTGACCCCTCTTTTCTTGAGATAAGCGGTCACTGAATTCTGCGGGTCTTTTGATCCGGTATCCATCAGAAGAAACTGGCCGCCCGACTCCAGAAGCACTGATTCGCCGTATACCGAGCGGGCACTTCCGAGATCTATACAGGTGATCTTCATATAAGGAGCAGACGCGGCTTCAGCCGTGACCGTGAGAGGACCGCTGCCGCGGCCTGAAGGAAAAGAGTCTGCCCCAGCGATCATCACCAAGATCAGTAAAAAACTGAGGAGACTTCTCATGATGCCTGACTTTGCCTGTTTTTGAACTGTAAATCGCCCCTGTCTCATAAGTTTCCTTTCTCTTTGATAATAGAGCATTCTTTTTTGCCAATCTTAACATATTTTGCAATTGGTGAATAGTTCAGACCGGTATGACCCGGAGACATTTTGCCTGTTTTTTTGATAAATGCAAAAAACGTGCAAAAAAACTTCTTCTGTGTGATGGTTTTGTGACAGGGGGTCTGGTATAGTTACATCATCAAAAGAAAACAACGGGTCCAAAAATCACCCGCTGTACACTACAAATGAATTTCAGATACAATCTTTATATTAAGGAGGAAAACATCATGAGCGAACTGAACGAGAAGAAATTAAGCGAAGAAGTACTGGCCGAGGTAGCCGGCGGAAATGACGGCAGAGGAGATGGCACATTCAGTGTCTACGATATCCCGCCCAAGTGGGTGAAGGTAACAGCGGACAGCCTGAACTGCAGATACTGGCCCAACGGCGAGATTGCCAAGTCTTATGAGTACGGCCACAAACTGAAGGTTGACGGAATCACCACTGACGGCCTCTGGTACAAACTGTGGATCTACGATCCCAAGGGCGGCGAGTGCAACGGCTATATCTACAAGGCATACACCCAGGATATCTGAGAAAAGGACCGGCATTCGATCAAAGAATCGGATTTAAGGAATAAAAACCGGATTTGAGAATAAAAACCGGATTTCAGATACAAAGGATTTCAGGTATAAAGAAAAAAACGACAGACAGCCATTTCGCAGGAATCGCGAAATGGCTGTTTTTTTGTCCGGCTAAAAGATATCCGGCTGAAGGCTGTGTTGCTGAAGGATTTCTGTCTGAAAGATTCGAAAAATCCCGGGGAAGATCTCACTCTGCGGTTTTCTCTTCAGGGCTGCAGCCGGCACAGCCCAGAATGCGGAAATCTTCGCACTCTCCGGACAGACGGAAGATGAGCTTCTTCATACGCGTCTCGTTGAGATCCCCGCGGATCTGCAGGCGGAAAGCGGCCATGCCTGAGCGGGGATCTTCTCCGGCCCTCTCCAGCTTCTCCATATCGAATCCGCAGTCTCCGATCATGCTCAGAACGGCGGCTATGGAACCGGGCCGGTCAGGTCTTGACAGCATGACCGTGACAAGGCGGCAGTCCTCGGGAATATTGATCCCTTTGAGGAGCGGGCCGAGCGGATCTTCCAGGCGGTCATAGATCAGACCGTACTGGTACATGCGGCTTGCCTCCATGATCTTCCTGACTACAGAAAGATATTCGGGCAGGCGGTCTTCCGGGACCTCTCTGCCCAGGCCTTCCAGGACTGCTTCTTCGCGGTCGGGGCGGTAGACGGCCGTATCGCCCGTGGCGAGTTTTGCGTCTGCCACCATGGCGGAATAATCCATGCGTTTCATCAGCAGGCGGCGGATCTCGGGGTCCACTTGATCGATCAGAATTCTAATTTCAGGTAAAGTCATTGTCCTTATCCGTTTATCTGGGGGAGACAGGGAGACAGGGGACGGTTCTCTGTCTCCTTTTCAAAGGGCAGATTCAGGAGACAGAGAACCGTCCCCTGTCTCCCAGAGTACCATGCGGTCTGTCAGCCTGGCAACACTTCCGGCAATACATATGGAAGAAAATGAACAGAAGGCTTTTTTTCATTCACGAAACAATGTATAATCGTCATGGCACAGGGGTTGGAGACAGAAATAGCAAAAGGTATTTCATGAAAAAAGAGATGGATCCCGTTCTTCAGATGAAACACATTACAAAGACATTCGGCAGCGTGACTGCAAACCGGGATGTCGATCTTTCCGTCTATTCCGGGGAGATTCATGCGCTTTTGGGGGAGAACGGAGCAGGTAAGAGTACACTGATGAATATCCTGACCGGCATTTACAGGCCGGACGGGGGAGAGATCTGGTATAAGGGTCAAAAAAGGGACATTCATTCGCCCAAGGATGCTGTCGCGTTGGGAATCGGAATGGTGCATCAGCACTTCCGTCTGATTCCGACATTGACAGTGGCGGAGAATGTCTATTTATATTCGGGCAAAAAATCCTTCTTCCTCAACCGCGACAAAATGGAGAAGGAGATCCGGGAGTGCTCCGGGCAGTATAACCTGCAGGTGACTCCGGAGGCCTATGTCTGGCAGCTGTCTGTCGGTGAGCAGCAGCGTGTGGAGATCATCAAGCTCCTGCACCAGGGAGCGGAGGTGCTGATCCTGGATGAGCCGTCCGCCGTACTGACGCCGCAGGAAGCCCAGAGCATGTTCGACACTCTTCGAAAGATGGCGGACAGCGGGAAGGCTGTCATCGTGATCTCCCACAAGATGAATGAGGTCATGAAGAATGCAGACCGGATCACGGTCCTGAAAAACGGCAGGGTGGAGGATACCATGCCGGCTTCGGAGGCGGATGTCGAGCGCCTGACAAGAGGCATTGTCGGAGTCCGTACATTGCCGGAACAGGAGCGGGAGCAGAACTCTGAGCCGGAACCCGGACAGAGGCCTGTGCAGGATCCGGAGCAGGAGGCACAGAGAGAGTCTGTGCAGGGAGGACAGCAAACCTCTCCTGCTGCAGCAGAAGGTGCAGCTCAAGGGCAGAAGTCTGTGTGCGGAGAAGAGGTCTTTTTCATGGAAGCGGTCTCTGCCAAAAACGACAGAGGGCTTCCGGCCCTGAAGCAGATCACTTTGTCGGTGCGTGCCGGAGAGATCTTCGGAATCGCGGGCGTGGCCGGCAACGGACAGAGAGAACTGTCGGAAGTCATAGCCGGACTCCGTCCGTTGACAGAGGGGAAGATACTGCTGTCCGGAAAGGATCTGTCGAAAGCCTCGATGAAGCAGCACATTCAGGAAGGCATTGCCTTTATTCCCGAAGACCGTCTGCAGACCGGACTTGTACCGGGCATGTCTTTTACGGAAAATATCATTCTTAAATCCTACGAGTCAGACCGCTGCAGCCGCCGCGGCATTCTTCAGAAACAGAATATGCGCGATGACGCGGAGGCATATGCCGGGCAGTTTGATATCCGCCACGGCGGACTGGACCTGCCGGTCGGTCTGATGTCCGGAGGCAACCAGCAGAAGCTTCTGTTTGCGAGGGAGGTCTCGGGGGACCCCCGCCTGATCGTCGCAGCTTATCCTGTCCGCGGACTGGATATCGGCGCGGCGGAATCGATTCGCAAAATCCTGCGCCAGCAGAGCCGCAGGGGCGCCGCAGTCGTCTTTATTTCGGAAGAACTGGAGGAAATCTTTGCCATGTGCGACCGGGTCGGCGTTTTGTGTGACGGAGAACTGATGGGAATCCGCGCTATTGAAGAAACGGATTTCCAGGAGATCGGACGGATGATGTCCGGAGAACGGGAGGAAACGAAATGATCAGAAATCTGCGTTTCCGGAAAAGAGACTCAGTATCGATGGCAAGGAGGATCCTGACGCCGGTCATTTTTGTGCTGCTTGCCTTTGTCTTCTGCGGATTTCTGCTGGCGGCTGTCGGATCCAATCCCCTGGCTGTCTACGCAAGGATGATGAAGACAGTCTGTTCCTACAGCGGACTGACGCGCAGTATCGAGGCGGGTATTCCCCTGATGCTGACGGGACTTGCCGTGTCCTTCGGCTACCGGATGAATCTGAACAATATCGGAGCGGACGGGCAGTACGCGCTGGGCTCCCTCTTCTGTATCGGCTTTGCCCTATACGGTCCGGTCATGCCGGCTCCTCTGAAAATACTCTGTATGTTCCTGGTGTCAATGCTGGGCGGAGCGCTCGCTGCACTGATCGCGGCCTTCCCCAAGGCAAAGTGGGGCGTCAATGAGACGATCCTCACCATGATGCTGAACTATATCTTTTTGTACGTGATGGATTTCCTGATGTACGGTCCCTGGAAAGAGCGCAACCAGATGGTGGCGCAGACCCGCGCGATCAGGGAGAAATACTGGCTTCCGGATCTGGGATCCAGCGGCATCAATTCGGTCCTTCTGGTTGTGATCGCCATTGCGGTCCTTCTGTATTTTTTCCACACACGGACAACATGGGGCTTTGAGATGGAAGTCATCCGCCAGAGTCCGCGGGCTGCCCAGTATGCGGGAATGTCCGTCGCAAAGGCCACTTTGCTGGTCCTGTGCGCGAGCGGCGCGATCGCGGGTCTGGCCGGTTTTGCCCAGGTTGCCGGTATTATTCACAGAGTGCAGGCAAACCTGCCCAACGGCGCCGGCTACACCGGAATCGTCATTGCCTTTCTGGCAGGCCTCAATCCCCTGGTTGTCCTGCTTGTGGGATTCCTCTTCGGAGCCCTACAGATCTCCGCAGTCGCGGTCCAGCTGATCGGAGTGCCTTCCCAGGTGGCCACGATGATCCAGGGAACCATCATGCTCTTCGTGGTGGCGGGAGAGTTTTTCAATCGATATGAGCTTGTCGGCAGGAAAAAATAAAGTGACTGTTTACAGCCTGCCGGAGCACATCAGTGCGCAGGCATTGACGGTATAAATTGGAGAGGATGATATGTCTACAACATTATTGATCTCAATCATATCCACGGCGGTGGTCTATGCAGCCACAGTTCTGTACGCCGCGGTCGGGGAAATCTTCTCGCAGCGGGCAGGGATCATGAATCTGGGCCTGGAGGGAATCATGCTCATGGGGGCAGTGTCCGGCTACATGGTCGCTGTCTACCGGCAGAACCTTGTGCTGGCCATGCTGGTCGTGATCCTGGTCGGTGCCGCCCTGGGACTGGTCTTTTCCTTCCTGACAGTTACCATGCAGGCGGACCAGACCGTTTCCGGCATGGCCATGCTGACTTTCGGAACCGGCCTCTCGGGCTTCCTGGGAAAGGGAGTCAGCGGCGTCAATGCCAATCTGGCCTTTGAGCCCATTGCGATCCCTGTGCTTTCCCGGATCCCGGTCCTGGGACCGTCTCTGTTTGATCAGAATATCCTGGTTTACCTGATGTACTTGATCATCCCGCTTTCGATGATCTATCTGTACAAGACCCGCGCGGGCATGATCCTGCGCGCGCTGGGAGAGAATCCGGCGGCGCTGGATTCGGCAGGCTACAATGTTTTTGCCCTGCGCTACGCCTATGTCACCTTCGGAAGCATTATGACGGCGGTCAGCGGCGCAGTCGTGTCCCTGGCCTACACCAATTTCTGGAGCGACGGCATGACGAGCGGCAAGGGCTGGATCGCAGTTGCCCTGGTCGTATTCTCGGCCTGGAATCCCCTGACAGCAACATTCGGTGCCCTGCTCTTCGGCGCGATCAGCATCATCGGGATCGATGTGCAGACGGTTTTCCCCCAGGTTCCGTCCCAGGTATTTTCCGCTCTGCCCTATGTGGCGACGATCATAGCCCTGATCTTTACCACCGGAAACTTCCGCGGACGGCGGTCGGCAGCCCCTGCCGCGCTGACGATCCCTTATGACCGCGAGAAGCGGTAAAGGGGATAAAAAACTCTGTGCCTACTCGCTTATGGACGGCATGCCCGGAGGAGACAAAGAGCGAGGGGGCCGAAAATAAAACCGGTGTATTCTCGTGGCTTCATTATTGAGTCAGCAGATTTTTTTCAAAAGAAAACCGGAGAGTCTGCGCATATGGAGACTCTTAGGATTCTTAATAAGCAATTCTTTTTTCAGAAAGGAGAGAACATGAAAAAGAAACTGATTTCTATCTGTCTTGCGGCTGTACTGGCGACAGCAGTTCTGACAGCCTGCAGCGAAAGCGCAGGGGGAACCGCTGAGCAGACTGCGGAGGCGGAAGAAGCTGTAAAAGAGGAAGCAGAGGCTGAGGCAGAAGCTCCGACAGAAGACGCGGCTCCTGCAGAGGAAGCTGCAGCAGATGAAACTGCGGCACAGGCAGGGACAGAAGCAGCGGCTGCACCGGCGGCAGAAACTGCAGCGGCCATCAACCTGATCGGCGAGGACAAGAGGGACCAGGCTCCTGCGGAAGGCACTGATTTCTCCACCCTCAAGATCGGTGAGATCGAGTCCTATATCGTAGACGACGGCGGCTGGTGCCAGGCGACACACGAGAGCATCGTCGCTGCAATGAAGGAACTGGGCATTCCGGAAGAGAACCTGATCGTTCTCGAATCCATTGACGACACCGACCAGGCGACCACACAGACAGCCGCGGAAGAGCTGATCAATGAAGGCTGCACCCTGATCTTCGGTGCATCTACCGGCTACGCTTCCTACCTGCCGGAAATCGCTGCCGCGCATCCGGAAGTCCTGTTCGCGCAGTGGGGCAACAAGGTTGACAACCTGATCGGCTATGAGATCCGCAGTTATGAAGGCATGTTCCTGGCCGGCTATGCCAGCGAGCTCCTCTCCAAGGACACAAATCCTGAGCTCGGCTTCTCCGCTTCCTTCAACGAGTTTTCCGTCCGTACCGCCATCAACGCCTATGCACTGGGTGCCCGGTACGCAAATCCCGAGGCAACCGTGCGTGTCGCTTCCGCGGACAGCTGGTACGATATTGATAAAGAGACCCAGTGCGCTCAGTCCCTGATTGACGCCGGCATCAAGTACATGGGTATGGAAGCTTCCTCCCCTGCTATTCCCGAGACCTGCCAGAAGAACGGCGCTTTTGTCGTCGGCTACCACAATGACATGTCCGCGCTGGCTCCCGAGGCAGTCCTGGTCTCCCACATGTGGAATTTTGCACCCATTTTCAAGAACATTATGATCAATGCGGCCGAGGGCACAGCTTCCACCAGCGATTTCTATTACTGGGGCGGCGACTGCTCCAAACTCTCCGACTTTGCCGCTTTCGTTCCCGAAGAAGTTGTCGCGGAAGTCACCGCTCTGCAGGAGAAGATCCAGTCCGGCGAAGTGCAGGTCTTTGCGGGCGAGCTCAAGGACAATGCCGGCAACGTTCTGGTCGCTGACGGCGAAGTGATGTCGGATGAAGATATCATCTTCCAGAATTTCTTTGTGGAAGGTGTCACCACATCCTGGAAGATCGGCGAATGATCTATATAACTGTTAATTTGTGACGATAGGAGAATGATCTGTATGGATACACGGAAGTTCCTGGATCTTTTTGAACGTGGAAAAACGGGAAAAAAGGTCGACAAAAGCGACTGGGACATGGACTATATCATCGATAATGTCATGGACCTTGTGGAAGAGTATGAGTTTGACTGGGACAAAGAAGTCCTGATCCCGGAGGACGACGCTCTTTTTGCGGACATGTTCAAGGCGGCAAGGGAACTCCTGATCAGGACCGGTATCTATAACATGACTACCGGCAGGATCATGCAGCTTTCGCCGGAGGAGATCGATGAAGGCCTGCGGAACATGAAGACCGAACTGACCATGGGAGAGGGAAAAGATGCCTATACTCTTGTGGCGCGCAAGGTCGAGGACGAGCGTCCCCCCGCGATCTGGGCCGGCAATCCCGGATGTCCCACACCGGAAAGGCTCTACTATCCGATCGTGGAGAGCGTGGCCAAAGAGCCGGTCATCGATCTTCTGACCTGCGGATCTCTTGTGGACGTAGACGGTTACGGAGTCCAGAACGGAGAGCCCTCCGAGATTTTTGCCGTCAGGCGTGAGATGGAATATCTGCACAGGGCGCTGGAAAAGGTCGGAAGACCCGGTATGGGCCTTCTGGCTGCCGAGAGCGCCGTGACGGAAGTCGGCGACCTGGCCGCTGTGGCGGAGCGCTGGCTCCGCCCCTGCGATTCCCACCTGGTGGCCCTTTTCAACGAACTGATCATGGACAACGGAAATCTGGTGCGGACAGCCAATTCCCTGGATTACGGCATGAAAAATGCCTCCCTGGCCTGCACCATGGTCGGCGGCCTGGGCGGTGACGCGCCGGGCAGCTGCATGATCATGATCGCGTCCATCATGGCGGCCAACCTCTTCGCCGCTGCGGACTATCATCTGTGCCATCCCATCCATATCACGGATGTGGCCACCACAGCCCGCGGATGCCTCTGGCTGCAGTCCGTGCTCTGCCAGACTTTTGCAAAACATGCTCCCGCCATCATCGTCTGTGACCTGTGGCCTACCAGCGGCGCCATGACCAAAGAGCTCCTCTATGAGGTGGCGGCCAACTCCATCGTTGTCACCGTCAGCGGCGGCCATCTGGAAGGAATCGGCGCGGCCAACGGACGCGTGCCCCACGGCACCGGCCTGGAGTGCCGCCTCATGGGTCAAGTCGGCAAGGCAGTTGCCCGCATGAAACTGACCAGGAGCAAAGCCAACGAGATCGTCCTGGCCCTTGTGGACAAGTATGAACATGCTTTCAAGATGAAAGACGGAAATCCCGGTAAATGCTTTGATGAAGCATACAACATGGAGACAATCGAGCCCCTGCCCGAATGGCAGCAGATGTACGACGAGGTCGTTGAGGATCTCCGATCTTTGGGTCTGGAACTGTAAAAGGGAAAGGGAGACAGGAGACAGCTTCCTGTATTGTTTA
>DGRU01000102.1:338-12667 GCA_002390025.1 Lachnospiraceae bacterium UBA4380 | reverse complement strand
TGGAGGGATCGGGGCCGCCTTCCTTGACGGCGACAGCGATCTCTCTGCCGATGATGGTAAAGATCTTACCCTTGGCGGCGTCGTTTTTTTCCTTTTTGTGTTTGATGTTTGCGAATTTCGAATGTCCTGACATGTTATTTCCTCACTAAAATGTATTTACTTTGGATATACTCCACTAAATGAACTGATTCCGGCCTGTATGCAAAGCCACACTTAAATATAGCATTACACCGTTCAATCGTCAACGAATACTCTGGGAACGCGGGGGGAAATGTCACAGGCCAGTTCATAATTGAAGCGTCCCGACAGGTCTCCCAGCTCCTCCATGGTGATGCAGAGCTGTCCGTCCTCGCCCAGCAGGGTGACGGGATCCCCCTCCCGCACACCGGGAATATGGGACACATCCACCATCATCTGGTCCATGCAGACGCGGCCGCGGATGGGCGCCTTCTGCCCCCGGATGAGGACATACCCTTTGTTGGAAAGGCTTCTGGGATAGCCGTCCCCGTAGCCGACGGGAACCGTAGCGATTGTCTCCTCCTGCCTTGTCCTGTAGGTCCCGCCGTAACTTACCTGCGTGTCCGCGGGAACCGTCTTGACATAGACAATGTGGGACCGCAGGGACATGACGGGCCGCAGAGGGACCGGATCCCGCGGCACATCCGCGGAGGGCCACAGGCCGTAGAGGGTGATGCCGGCGCGCACCAGATCAAAGTTGGACTCCGGCAGCCTGATGATGCCGGCGCTGTTGGAACAGTGGCGCAGAGGGATCCTGTATCCCAGTTCCTCTTCGATCCGGGCTGTGAACTCCGAGAACTTGCGGAGCTGGCCGCGTGTGTGGTCAAGATGGGTCTCGTCGGCGCGCGAAAAATGAGTAAAAATTCCCTCCAGGCAGATGCTGCCCTTCTCCTGCAGCTCCAGAGCGCGGCGTATAAAAGACAGCCCCCTGTCGTCCGGTGTGATTCCGATGCGGCTCATGCCGGTATCCACGGCCGCGTGAATCCGAACGGGCTCACCCGCCTTGTCCGCAGCCTGTGCCAGCTGCTCAAGCATATCCTCCCTAAAGACCGCGGGCCGGATCTGCAGCTGCGCCAGTTTCCCGTAGCAATAGGGGAAAACATAACCCAGGATCAGGATGGGCTTGTGTATGCCGTCCCTGCGCAGTTCCTCTGCCTCTTCAAATGTCGCGACCGCGAACCCCCACAGATAGGGGAGCGGTTCCACCTTTTGCGCGATCGCGGACGCGCCGTGACCGTAGCCATCCGTCTTGACGACGGCGATCATGCCCGTGCCGGGTTTCAGATTCCGATGCATGCTCTCCATGTTGAAGGAAACCGCGGACAGGTCGATCTTTGCACAGATTCTTTCGTTGCTCATAATCTAATTCCAGAAAATACTATTAAGTAATGCTTAAAGTAATGAAGTAATGCTTGAAATAATGCCTGCCGTCAGACCCCGGGCCCGTCATCCGGGTCCCTGTCTGCGCATTGTCTCTGTATCAGGCCTGCCAGAAGGAGGCCTTTTTAAGTTCACCGCAGAGGTCCCGGGCAGTCATGCCCTGTTCGCCGTAAACCCGGGCCGCCAGGTCTCCTGCAGTGCCGTGCAGGCAGACGGCGCTGACAGCAACCGCAAAGCCGCCGGCGCATTCCTCTTCGGTAAAGAGTTTCCCCTCTGCTGCCGGGCCGCTCTCCTTTTTGGAGAAGTCAAGGGCCAGAAAAGCGGCCGTGATGCCGGTCAGGACATCCCCGCTTCCCGCTGCCGCCATTCCGCTGTTGCCGGTCGTATTGAGATACTGCCTGCCCGAGGCGGCGGAGACCAGCGTGCGGGCGTCTTTGCAGGCGATGGTGCACCGCAGGCTCTGCGCCTGTTCCCGCACCAGCGCAGTGCGCCCGGCAATACACTCTCCTATGCTCTTTCCTGCCAGGGCGGCAAATTCCGCCATGTGGGGAGTGAGGACACAGGGGATCTCCGGGCTTCGTCCGGCGAGCAGCTCCCGCAGGGATTGGTCCCGTGCCAGCAGCCGGAGGGCATCCGCATCCAGGACCAGGCCGCGAAGGGCCTTTTTCTCCTGTGCATATTCCAGGAGCAGGCGGAGAATGGATTCCGCCGTCCCGTCGGTTCCCATGGCGGGACCCGCAGCGGCGATATCAGCCCAGGCCAGAGAGGCTCTCAGCCGGCCCGCCATCTCTTCCTGGGTATCCTCTTCCGTAAAGGTATCCAGAAGCGCCTCGGGAAGAGTCTGCTGCGCGATCAGGCGGTTTGCCTCGTGGGTGAAGATCTTCACCATCCCCGCTCCCGCAGCCATACATGCCTGCGCCGCGAGCAGGGCTGCACCGCACATATTGCGCCGGCCGGCCACGATGAGGACCTTTCCGAACGTCCCCTTGTTGCCCCCGGGATAGCGCGCGGGCACAAGGTCCGCCGCCCCTGCATCCATCAGGGTAAACATGCCCGGCTCCCGGGCAAAGGCCCTGGGAGTAATGCCGATCTGGGCCAGATGGATCCTGCCCGCATAGCCGGCGCCCGGATACAGGAAATGTCCCCGCTTATAGAAGGCGAAGGTCCGGGTCTCATCGCATCTGACTGCGCATCCCATGACCTGGCCGTCGTCCGAGGAGATCCCGGAGGGGATATCCACTGCCACTACATAGCTGCCGTAGAGGTCTCTGCAGCGGTTGACCGCGGCGACGCATTCGGCAGCCTCACCGGTCAGCTCCCGGGACAGTCCCGTTCCGAACAGGCCGTCAATGATCACATGGGGGATCTGTGCGCCGGCTGGGGCATCCGCCTCCCCGTCAAAAATATGGCGGAGACTGCAGCCGGGAAACTCTTCCACCTGCACGCCGTATTGCCCCAGGATCCTCTCCTGGACAGCAAAACTGCTCTCCGGAGATATTTTTCCGGAGAGTCTGCAGAAGCGGACATGGTAACCGCGGTCCAGCAGGATCCTGCCGGCCGCCAGGGCATCCGCACCGTTATTGCCCCGTCCGGCGGCTGCCAGGACAAGCGGTCCTCTGCTGCCGGTTCCGCGGGGGAAATTTTTGCGCAAAAAAACGTCAACGCCGTCCGCAACGGACAGCGCTGCACGTTCCATCAGGACCAGCGAAGGGATCCCGATCACTTCGGACGTTCTGGCATCACAGGATGCCATCTCTGCGCCCGTCAGTACATGTTCCATCTTCATAACTTTGACCGAAAGCCGCCTGCCCGCTCCCGCCGGAAACTGCTCCGGCAGACCATGGGCAGATCATTCTTTTTCCGAAGTCATCGAATTTCTGTGAATGTTGTAGGACAGTTTCATCAGGCTGTCCTGCAGATGAACGCTCTCCACCTGTATGGTCGGAGGAAGTTCCAGATCGACGTGGGCGAAGTTCCAGATGGCCTTGATGTTGGTTTTCGTGAGTGAATGCGCCACTTCCCTGGCCTCTGATTTCGGGATCGTGAGGACCACAATGTCCACATCGTTTGCGTCGACATATTCCTGCAGTTCACTGAGCGGACGAATCGGTATCCCTCCGACCGTCTGTCCGAAAAGCTGCGGGTTCACATCGAAAGCACAGATAAAATTGAATCCGCTCTGTTTGAATTTCAGATACCGGACAAGTGCCTGTCCCAGATTGCCGGCCCCTACCAGGACCATGTTGTGCTGATGATCAAGGCCCAGAATTTTTCCGATCTCCTCATACAGATAATTGGTATTGTATCCATACCCCTGCTGACCGAATCCACCGAAATTATTAAAATCCTGGCGGATCTGCGAAGCTGTCACCTTCATGATCCGGCTCAGCTCCTGAGAAGAAATCCTGTTTTTCCCGGAATCTTTCAATTCCTTCAGATAGCGGTAATACCTTGGCAGTCTCCCTATAACCGCCTGCGAAATTTCCTTTTCTTCCAAATAAGCACCCCTTATTCCTTTGAAAATGGAAGCGTCGTCGCAGGTATATGCCCGACACCTGACGTATTATCCCTGCTTCCAGTCTTGTCTTCTGTATCAACCCCAAGGTCATTATAAAGTCAGTTGATATTCATGTCAAATATGCAAAGTCGGTTTGTATACAGTTGTATACCGCGTTTTCATTGCCCGCTGAATCCTCCGATTGGGATCCTCGTTACTATTCACGCCCTCTCGAGGGGCGTGACAGTAACTTGCGTTCGCCCATGCTAAATTCGCTCCGCGAATGGGGCGAACGCCGTTTAACTCGGTTTTTTGCGTTGGAAACCACGCAAAAACACCTCGAGTTCAGGTGGGTCTGTACAGTAACCGCGTTTGTCTGAGTGGGGGATTGTGACCCGCCGCTGAGACGGGCAGGCTGCTGTTTTCACCCGCCGCTTATAGAAGCGGGGCCTCTTCCCACTGAGATAAACCGGGAAATGCGCCGGGAAATGTGCCGGGAAATGCCCGCCCGGAATTGCCCGGAATCACTTTGCACAGTATTCCTGCACATTCCCGCCGAATCTGATAAAATCAGAGGAAGAACAATTCCCTGTTGAGAAAAAAGCTTTGGCTGCTTTTCTCATTGAAGATGCCTGTGAGCCGCTGCGCACGCCGGCATGTGAGGTATAAATGATCACCATACTGATAACACGTAATCCGGACGGACCGCGCAAGGGCGGAAAGGCCGGCTGCATATCTAGCGAAGAAGACACAAAGATCCTGCTCCTGCGGGAGGGACTGCGAGAAATGGGCATGCGCGCATATGCGGAGCTTTTCAGGCCCGACATGATCGAACGCACAGAGGACGGGAAACCCTTCCTCGCAGGACTTCCCGGTTTTCACTTCAATCTCTCCCACTCCGGGGACTATATTGCCTGTGCCTTTTCGGAGGAAGAGGTGGGACTTGATCTGCAGGAGCACAGCAGACCGCACACCAGTGTTGTGCGCATTGCAAGGCGTTTCTTTACCGCCGCGGAGTACGAGGCCATCCTCGCTCTGCCGTCCGGTGAAAGCGTGACCTCCCCGGACAACTCCCCCTGCCGGCTTGCACTGTTCTACCGGCTCTGGAGCATCAAGGAGGCCTACCTGAAGTATCTGGGCTGCGGGCTGCGCGGCGGGATGGACGGCTATCTGCCGGAGCCCTTCCCGGATGCAGGCTCCGCAAACATCTCTTACCCCGATCCTCTCCCGGATGCAGGCTCCGCAAGAACAGGCATACCGGCTTTTCCCCCGGACAGGGCCTCCGAAAACATCCTCCTGCGCGGACAGGTCAGGGTCCTTCGTGAGGATCCGCTCCTGCGCCCTGCCGAATATGCCGTAATCGCATCACCGGATAACTACACCATGGTCGTGAGCGCGGCGGCAGTGCCGCGGGAGATCACAGTGAGACTTCTGTAAAAAACTGCCGCAGCACAGATGGCAGGGACACAGGTCCTTTCATCTGCGCTGCGGCAGTTGGTAACTTCATATTTACATATGTTTCCATATGTTTTTTTGTGTTTTTAAATAACCTTCGTATGTGACACCCCTTAGTCAGAACCCGGTCACACTGCCCTGAATGCGTTTTATTCCTCTTCGTTTTCCACTGCGATGTGCAGGTCGGTCAGCTGTACGGGATCGACGACATCGGGCGCGCCGCTCATGAGGTCTGCCGCATCCTTGTTCTTGGGGAAGGCAATGACTTCGCGGATGCTGTCCGCGCCGGTCAGGAGCATGACGAAGCGGTCGACACCGTAGGCCAGTCCTGCGTGAGGCGGAACGCCGTACTTGAAGGCTGTGAGCAGGAAACCGAATTTCTCGTTGGCTTCCTCTTTGGAGAGACCGATGACCTCGAACATCTTCTCCTGGATGTCGCTCTGGTGGATACGGACACTGCCGCCGCCCAGCTCGACGCCGTTGAGAACGATATCATAGGCCTTTGCGCGGACACTGCCGGGATCGCTGTCGATGCGCTCCCAATCCTCTTCCACAGGCATGGTGAAGGGATGGTGCATGGCCACGTAGCGGTTTTCCTCCTCGGACCACTCAAGAAGCGGGAAGTCCACGACCCAGAGGAAATTGAACTGGTTGTGGTCGATGAGGCCCAGATCCTCGCCCAGTTTCAGGCGCAGGGCGCCCAGAACGTTCCAGACGATGCCGTTTTTGTCGGCTGCAAAGAAGAGAAGGTCTCCGGCCTCACCGCTCATGCGGCTGACCAGTGCCTGGATCTCCTCTTCAGAGACGAATTTTGCAAAGGAGCACTTGACGGATCCGTCTTCCTTGATCTGAATGTAGGGAAGACCCTTTGCGCCGTTGCCGCGTGCCATCTCGACGATCTTGTCGATCTGCTTGCGGCCCATGCCGCCCTGGCCCTTGGCGTTGATGCCGCGTACGCTCCAGCCTTTTTTGGAGGCCGCGTCGGCAAAGACACCGAAACCGCAGTCTTTGACAAGGTCGGTAACCTCGACCAGCTTCATGCCGAAGCGGGTATCGGGCTTATCAGAGCCGTAATCGTTCATGGCATCGATCCACTTCATGCGGGGGAAGGGACGCTGAACGTGCAGGCCGATGGCGCGCTCCACCACGTACTCGATCAGGCGCTCGTTGACATCGATGACATCATCGATATCCACGAAGGAGAGCTCCATATCCGCCTGGGTGAACTCGGGCTGACGGTCCGCGCGGAGGTCCTCATCGCGAAAGCATCTTGCGATCTGGAAATATCTGTCATAGCCGGAGCACATGAGCAGCTGTTTGAAGAGCTGGGGAGACTGGGGCAGCGCGTAGAAGGTGCCGGGCTTTACGCGGCTGGGCACCAGATAATCGCGGGCGCCTTCAGGCGTGGACTTGCAGAGGATAGGTGTCTCGATCTCGAGGAAGCCCTCTTTGTCCATAAAGGTGCGCATATCCTGCACGATGCGGCTGCGGAGCATGAGCTTGCGCTGCATATCCGGTCTGCGCAGATCAAGGCTTCTGTACTGAAGACGAAGCTCTTCCTTGGTATTGCTGTTTTCGACGATGTGGAAGGGCGGTGTCTCGGACTCGGAGAGGATCCTTGTATCCGTGACACGAACCTCGATCGTACCTGTGGGGAGATTCTTGTTGACGGCGCCGCTGCGCAGGGTGACCGTTCCGGTCGCCGCCACGACAAACTCCGCGCGCATCTTCTCTGCCTTGTGGAAATTCTCCTCGCCGCAGTCGGCCTCTTCATAGATCAGCTGGATCAGGCCGCTTCTGTCGCGGAGATCTACAAAGACGATTCCGCCCTTGTTTCTCTGCTTGGCGACCCAGCCCATCACTGTAACTGTCTTTCCAACATACTCTTCTGTCAGTTCGGCGCACCGGCATGTACGGTGCAGCCCTTTCATCGATTCTGCCATAGCTGTATTTATCGTTCCTTTCTATAAGTGACAAAGTCACAATGAGTCACCACGTGACTGATCGTCAAATCGGGACAATCAGAACCGTCCCCCGTGTCCCATTATTTAAGGGGATTGGTGTAGAACTCTTCGAATTCCTCGTAGCCGCGGTCTTTGAGCTGCTGCTTCTGGAACTTCTTGTTCTTGGCCATTCTGGCCAGCAGGACCTGTCTGCCGCCCGCGCGCTCCTGCTGTGCCCTCTGCATGGCTTCCTTCATGCGGTCCGCAGGAAGGTTCTTCTCCAGGAGGAAAGCGACCTTGGCGGGGCTGCCGGGAATCTTGAAGCCCTGCTCCATGAGGATCAGGATGATGCGCTCAAAGCCGATGGAGAAACCGCAGGCGGGAACGTCCTTGCCGGTAAACTTCCCGACCATGGCGTCGTAGCGTCCGCCTCCGCCGCAGCTGATGCCCAGCTCCGGCATGGCGATCTCGAAGATGGTGCCGGTGTAGTAGCCCATGCCGCGCACGATGGTGGGATCAAAGACAATGCGGAAATCCGCCTCTTTGACACCGTCCACGCTCTCGATGACAGTGCGCAGATCCGGGATCACCTGAGGAGCGATCACAGCCGCAAGTTTCTCTTCGAGGTAGGACAGCTGGTCCTCCGCTTCCTCAAGGCCCTTGAAGAGGCCGATGTAGGCGTCGGTGCTCTCCTGTGTGAAACCGCTCTCTACCAGTTCCCTGGCGGCGCCGTCCATGCCGATCTTGTCCATCTTGTCGAGGATGATGAAGACCTCGCCGAAACGATCCTCGGGGAAGCCGCAGGCAGCTGCCATGGCAGCCAGGATCCGGCGGTCATTGATGCGGATCTGGAAGCCCTTGAATCCGAGCCTGCCCAGGGTCGTGGTGGTCGCAAGGATCAGTTCGATCTCAGCGAGATTGGTCGCCTCGCCGATGATATCGATATCGCACTGCATGAACTGGCGGTAGCGCCCCTTCTGGGGACGGTCCGCGCGCCAGACATTGCCCATCTGCAGAGCCTTGAAAGGCATGGGCAGCTCATTTGCATGATTGGAATAATAGCGCACCAACGGAACAGTCAGATCGTAGCGCAGACCTCCGTCCACCAGGTCCTCCTCGGATCTGGCCGTGTCGATCCTGAGCTTCTCGCCCCTCTTGAGGATCTTGAAGATCAGCTTCTCGTTGTCACCGCCCTGCTTGCTGGTCAGGTTGGCGATATTCTCCACACAGGGAGTCTCGATTGAAGAAAAGCCGAATTCTGCATAAGTCTTTTTGATCACAGAAATCGCATAATCGCGGATTTCCATTTCCTCGGGCATAATGTCCTTCATGCCTGTGACAGGCTTTTTGATCAGTGCCATAAGCTTCCTCTCTTCATTAAATAATGTGTACCTGTGAATCCGCGTTCACAAACATGTGCGATGCAGGACCTGCCCGCACGTGCTGCCGCGCTCATTAGGGTATAAATCCGAAAAAAATGATGCCTGAACAGGGGGGAGGGACTGCTGCGCGTCTTTGAATACTGCAAAAAGCCCTTCCGGCCTCCCTGTCGGACAGACAGCTTATTATTTTACCCTTTTTTAAAAATATTTTCAATAATAAACATGTCTCTTCTGCAGGTATTCTGCAGCTGGCGGCTGCTCCCGGCTCAATGCCGTTCACACTTGCGGTCACGGGCCGGCATCTGCAAACATGTATGATGAAAGCCGGGCGCCCGCCGGATAGATGTGTATTCGAACGTGCCCGCACGTTCGTCTGTGCGGCCTCCCGGCTCACTGCTTTCATCACACTTTTTTACACTTTTTGCATTGACAGGTATATAATAGTATGTGGGAAAAAGCACTTTCTATTATGATAAAATGTTGAGTTTTCCCGTCTTCTACTTTTTATATAAAGGGGGATTGAAAATGGCATCAAAAGTCTATGAATGCATCGCAAAAATCGCGGACAGCATTATTGAAAACAAGGACTATCTGACTGAGCTGGACCGCGAGATCGGAGATGCGGACCACGGCATTAATATGGCGAGGGGCTACACCGAAGCCCTGGGACAGCTTCCGCAGGACGAGGCGGATATCGGCGCAGTGTTAAAAAAGACAGGCATGGTCCTGCTCTCTAAGGTGGGTGGAGCCTCCGGCCCCCTCTACGGCACGGCCTATATGAAAGCCGCAAAGGCAGCCGCCGGCAAGACCGAACTGACCGTACAGGACGGAAAGGACATTTTTGAAGCCGTCATCGGCGGCATCAAGCTGCGCGGCAAGGCGGAGCGCGGTGAGAAGACCATGCTGGACGCGATCATCCCCGCCTATGAAGCCTACTGCGCCGCAATGGACGAAGGCAAGAGCCTTGCGGAGTGCCTGGACGCCATGTGTGCAGCTGCAAAGGAGGGTGCAGAGTTCACAAAGACCATCCGCGCCACCAAGGGCCGCGCCAGCTATCTGGGCGACCGCAGCATCGGCCACCAGGATCCCGGCGCGACCTCTTCCCTTCTGACTATGGAGGCTATCCGGGATTACATCGAGGCCTGACGGCAGACAAGCAAAACTGTCCCGTCGTTTTTTCAGTCTGACAGCAGTTTCAGACTGAAAATTATTTTCAGTCTGTAAAGGAGAATCACAGAAATGGTAGGAATCGTCATTGTGTCTCACAGCAGACTCGCCGCCGAAGGAATCCGTGAACTCGCCGCACAGATGGCCGGTCCCGCCCTGCAGCTCATCGCCTGCGGCGGCCTGGAGGACGGAAGCATCGGAACGGATGCGGTCAGAATCCAGAACGCGGTCATCCAGGCAGACAGCGGGGACGGCGTCTGTATGCTGGTCGATCTGGGAAGCGGGATCATGAGCGCGGAAACCGCCATCGAGCTGCTCGAATTCGACGAGGATCATTCGGACATACAGGTCAGGATCGCGGATACACCGATCCTCGAGGGAGCAGTGAGCGCAGCCGTTTCCGCTTCCGCCGGAGACAGCCTCGAAGACGTCATAGCAGCAGCCGAGGAAGCCCGCGGAATGAAAAAGCTGACATGATTTACTGTGTAACAATCTGTTTTTGTACTACAAACTGCAAGATGGAGGGTTAAAATGAAAAAACTGATCAACGGTGTCGACAATGTAGTCGATGAGATGCTCAACGGAATGACAGCAGCATTTCCCCAGTACATTGAGCGCGTGCCGGGCACGGATGTCGTCGCCCGCACTGGAGCCAAAAAGACAGACAAGGTCGTCCTGATCAGCGGCGGCGGCAGCGGACATGAGCCCGCCCACGGCGGCTATGTCGGCAAGGGCATGCTGGATGCCGCAGTGGCAGGCGCAGTTTTCACTTCCCCCACGCCGGACCAGGTCTATGAGGCCATCCAGGCGACAGAGTGCGGCAAGGGAGCCCTCCTGATCATCAAAAACTACACGGGCGACGTCATGAACTTCGAGATGGCTGCCGACATGGCCGCCGATGAGGACATTGCTGTCGACAAAGTCATCGTTGCGGACGACGTCGCGGTCGAGAACTCCACTTGGACCACAGGCCGCCGCGGCATCGCCGGCACAGTCTTCGTACACAAGATCGCGGGCGCCTGCGCCGAGACCGGTGCGGACCTCCCCGAAGTCAAACGTGTCGCCGAAAAAGTCATCGCCAACGTCCGCTCCATGGGCATGGCCGTCTCCCCCTGCACCGTTCCCGCAGTCGGAAAGCCCGGCTTTGACCTGGCAGACGACGAAGTAGAGATCGGCATCGGCATCCACGGCGAGCCCGGAACCCACCGCGAGAAAATCTCTTCCGTCAACAACACCGTCGACCACCTGGTAGGAAAGATCCTGGACGAGGGCATCTACGCCGAGGGCGACGAAGTCGCCGTCATGGTCAACGGCATGGGTGCAACCCCTCTGAGCGAGCTCTTCATCGCCAACCTGCGCGTCAAGGAGATCCTGGATGAAAAGAAGATCTCTATAGCCAAAACCGTCGTAGGCAACTACATGACTTCCCTCGACATGGCAGGATTCTCGGTCACACTGCTCAAACTCGACGATGAGCTCAAGGGCTTCCTCAACGCTCCCGCTGATACACCCGCCTACAAGGAAATCTGATCGATCTGATCATTTCAGCCGCTTTTGGAAGGGAGTGTGCCGCATGTGCAGCAGGTGAACCCTGCCCACTGAACCGGACATATCTCCCGCAGTCATTTTGGAGGTTCAATGTCAATTCTGGATTTTTTTAAAACTGTAGATATCAACAAAGAAGTCAACCGCTGCCGCACGACCAAGGATTCCGTCCTTCTGGATGTGCGGACAGAGGACGAATTCCGCCGCGGACATATAGGAGGCGCCCGCAATATCCCTGTCAATAAAATCGACAACGCCGTCAACCTCCTACATGACAAATCCGCTCCCATCTTCGTCTACTGCGAGACCGGCAACCGCAGCAGGCAGGCTGTTTCAAAGCTGAAAAAAATGGGCTACACCAACGTCTGCAATATCGGCGGCATCGAGAACTATCAGGGACAGCAGCAGCGCGGAAAACACTGATCAACACTGATCAACACTGATTAAAACTGATTATAATTGATTAAAAGTGAAGCCTCACACGACTTAAGTCNNCCAGGTGTTAAAGAAAGCGTCAAAAAAAACGTATAGTTGTTGCAAACTGTAATTTTATGTCGTTTTTCCGATTTACAGTAATCAGGACGCCTGCTTATGCGGCTTGCGCGCAGGAGGCATGGTCATGCTTGCGGACAGGAATCATATCAGAAACCAGGTAAGACGGGATCTGACAGACGAAAAGCAGCAGTCACAAAACGTCGGAAGACAGCTTTGTGACTGCTGCTTATGGATTGCTTATTGATTCTTTTTATCAGGCTTTTAATCGGGCTGTGAAGCCTCACACGACTTAAGTCGCGTGCTTCCTACTGCCTGCCTTGCGGCAGGTTCCCCTTTCGGGGTTCGGACTGCCTTTCCGCTATACAGCCTGGGTTCAGCGGTCACACTGCCGCAGCAGTGAGCGCCGCACTGAGGTTAATTAACGTGGATAAGGTGCAGGTGCTTCTC
>DGRU01000102.1:0-204 GCA_002390025.1 Lachnospiraceae bacterium UBA4380 | reverse complement strand
CCGTTACCGGCAGAGACTTTAAGATCTCCCGGATGAAATACCGGGCGCCGATATTATAACTCGCGTTCAGGTCGCAGTTGTAGATCTTTCCTGTGCTGAACTCACAGATACTGTAGCTGTCAGCTGTCTTCTCTGATTCTTTTCCTCTTTTTACGCGTCCGGTACCGTCGAAGGCGAGGCGGCTCGTGTTCCACGCGCAGACCG
>DGRU01000055.1 GCA_002390025.1 Lachnospiraceae bacterium UBA4380 | reverse complement strand
ACGGCGCTTTCAAGGATCCCCAGGGTAAGATCTGGGAGCTGGCAGATCCGGTCGTATCCCCCTTCTACACGGACGGCCTGGTCGGCACACCCAATGAGCTCAAGCTCAAATATCTGGCAGACAATGATTTCAAGCATCTGTCCGGTGAAGCGCTGCGCGAAGCCATCTCCGAGAGCATCCGCAAAAAAGACGATGACCTCAAGGGCAATATGGCTTCCCAGGGCACAACTCCCCGACAGCTGACAGATCTGATCGGTTCCCTCTGTGACCTCACCAGCGGTTCCGGCGACAAGGGAACACCGGTCGTCCTTGTGCAGGGTTATTTTGACAACTACACAAACGACTGATCCGACAGGTCCCGGTCTGTGAAAAAACAGGTATCAGGCAGGGGGCGGACAGATTCCGGACAGATACCCGGCAGATAACGGACACAGTCACGAAGGATCGGCAGGACCAAAAGTATGGGCTGATCTGTAAAGTATATAGAGCGACAGCAAAAAGGAGACGGTATTTCCGTCTCCTTTTTTGTAGTCAAACATTTTTGTGCTCACATTTTTTGCGCAGACATCAGGTCTTAAATGACAGCCGCTCCGCAGGTTTTGGCGGGAATCCTCAGAGGAGGGTGCCGATGAGCCGGACGATGAGAGCGGCAACCCAGGCGATGGCGCACTGCCACAGGACCAGGGAGACGGCCCATTTCATGCCCAGTTCCCTGCGCACGGCGGCAACAGCGGCAACACAGGGTGTGTACAGAAGGGAAAAGACCAGGAGTCCCGCTGCCATGAGGGGGGTCATGACGGAAGTCACGCCTTCCACATAGAGGATCTCGAGTGTGGACACAACACTCTCTTTTGCCAGAAAACCGCTGATGAGGGAGGTGCAGATGCGCCAGTCTCCCAGACCAATGGGTCTGAAAAGCGGGACCAGAAGTCCGGAGATCATAGCCAGGATACTGTTCGCGGAATCCGACACCATATTCAGGTGCAGGTCGAAATTCTGCAAAAACCAGATCACGATGGTCGCGATCAGGATCACGGAGAAGGCGCGCTGCAGGAAATCCCTGGCCTTTTCCCACAAGAGCTGCAGGGTGTTGCGCAGGCCGGGAAGCCTGTAATTGGGCAGTTCCATGACAAAGGGCACGGCCTCGCCGCGGAACATGGTACCCTTGTACAGAAATGCTGCCAGGATGCCGGTGACTATACCCAGAACATAGAGGCCGATCATGATCAGTCCGCCGCGTCCCGGGAAGAAGGCATTGACAAAAAAGGCATAGATCGGAATTTTCGCCGTGCAGCTCATAAAGGGGGTCAGAAGAATGGTCATGCGGCGGTCCCGCTCACTGGGGAGAGTCCTGGTCGCCATGACAGCCGGTACGCTGCAGCCAAAGCCGATCAGCATGGGAACGATACTGCGCCCGGACAGACCGATCCGGCGCAGGAAATGGTCCATGACAAAGGCCACGCGCGCGATATAGCCGCTGTCCTCCAGAAGAGAGAGGAAGAGGAACATGACCACGATGATGGGGACGAAGCTCAGCACACTGCCCACACCTGCAAAGATGCCCTTTACGATGAGACTGTGGATAGCGGGATTGACGTCGCCGGCGGTCAGTATATTGTCCACCAGAACAGTCAGGGAATCGATCCAGGTCTCAAGGATTCCCTGCAGCCAGGCACCGATGACGTTGAAGGTCAGGAAGAAGACAAGACCCATGATCAGGATGAAAAAAGGGATTGCCGTATATTTTCCCGTCAGGACCTTGTCGATTTTCCGGCTGCGCAGATGCTCGCGGCTCTCACGGGCCCGCCGGACGGTTTCTCCGCAGATCTTGAAAATAAAGGCATAGCGCATATCCGCGATGGCCGCGCTCTTGTCCATGCCGCGCTCATTCTCCATCTGCACAATGATATGCCGGAGAAGCGCCTTTTCATTCTGGTCCAGGTCCAGCATGTCCAGAAGCTGCTCATCCCCTTCAATGATCTTGGAGGCGGTGAAGCGGACGGGAAGATCGGCCCGTCGCGCGTGATCCTCGATCAGATGGACGACTGCGTGCAGACATCTGTGTACGGCGCCGCCGTGGTCGTTCTCGTCGCAGAAGTCCTGCCTGAGCGGCCGCTCCTGATAGTGGGCGACGTGGATGGCGTGTTCTACAAGTTCTTCGATACCCTCGCCCCTGGAGGCAGAGATCGGGATGACCGGTACGCCCAGAAGGGATTCGAGGAGGTTGATGTCGATGGAGCCCCCGTTGCCGCGCACTTCGTCCATCATGTTCAGGGCTACGACCATGGGGATATTCATCTCCAGGAGCTGGACTGTCAGATAGAGATTGCGCTCTATATTGGTGGCATCTACGATATTGATGATGGCCTTGGGCTTGCTCTCAAGAACATGCTGCCGGGAGATCAGCTCTTCACTGCTGTAGGGGGACATGGAGTAAATGCCGGGAAGGTCGGTGACAAGCGTGTTCGGGTGATGGCGGATCGCGCCGTCCTTGCGGCTCACCGTGACTCCGGGAAAGTTGCCCACATGCTGGTTTGCGCCTGTCAGCTGATTGAAGAGGGTGGTCTTGCCGCAGTTCTGGTTGCCGACAAGGGCAAAAGTGAGCAGGGTGTCATCGGGGAGGGGATCTCCGTCTCCGGGCTGATGAAAGCGCCCCGCCTCACCGAGACCGGGGTGTTCGCTTCTGCGTCTGGTGGAGCTGTCACTGCCGTCCCCGGGTTTGCTGGCGTGGGAAGCGTTTTCATAGGCGATCGAGGCGGTGGAGAGGGGAGGAAGATGGTCTTTGCCGGACAGATCTCCGCTGTCCGGGCCGGAGCCGGAAGCAGCAGTTCTGCTGTGTGAGGGGTCAACCGGGATGACACGGATCTTCTCGGCATCGGCAACACGGATGGTGAGTTCATATCCGTGAATGCGCAGTTCCATGGGATCGCCCAGAGGTGCGAGCTGCACGACAGTCACTTCGGAACCGGGGATGACGCCCATGTCAAGAAAGTGCTGGCGAAGCGCGCCCTCGCCGCCGACTTCAGTGATGATCGCGGAAGTCCCGACGGGGATCCTGTGCAGATTGACTGCCTCGTCACCGGTCAGCCGAGCCTGTGTTGACTGTTTTTCCTGCCTGATTTCTCTTTTGTGATTGAAAGCCAATGTACGGTTCTCCTTGAATTTTTTATAGTAGAAGTATCTTCCGGTAGAAGATAGTTAGCACGGACTAATAATATAACGGCTCACGCAATTATGCAAGTGTTTTTATTCTTCATCGCGTAATACCCGTGTCTTCAGACATGGGATACACGCGCAAAAAAGGGAAACTCGCTTCATCGCGCAAAAACCGTAAGCCTTATATGTCCACACCATCCGAGGGGAAGGCGGACTGTAAGGACCTGCTTTTTCACGGTCTTTTTCACGGCATCAGAGCCGGAAAAGTCTTTTTTTACATTGCGCCGGACACATGCTATAATAAGTCTGGTTTTTTACGCGGGGATCCCCTGTCTGCGCACTGAGGGGCGGCAGGACCCTGTCCCGGCATCCGGGAAACCGCTTTCATGGAATTTTCTTCCCACTGCCGGCCTTTGGGGCGGCGTGAGCGGAAGTGTTCAGAGTTGTTAACAGTAAAGGAATCGTTTATGGAAACAGTTAATGGAACAAAGAAAAGTAAAAGCATTATTCTCTGGCTTCTGATCATTCTGGCACCGGTCATTGCGGGATGGCTGATCGGACTTGTTTCAGGGACCAATCCTCTGCATCTGGATGCGTGGAACACGACATGGAACGACGAGAACGGCTATTTCAGAGTCGTCCGCACCATGCGCTACTACGGTGTGCCGCAGGGCATGACAGGGTTTAACGAGATCACTTCCGGCAATGTGCCGCTTGGGCCCTACAATGTTTTTACCTATATTCCCTATTATCTGCTTTCATTTGCCACTGGGTGCACATCCCACAACTATATCTACTACTGCAATATTGCCCTGGCTGTCGCGGCCAATATCCTGTTTGTCGCCCTGATCCGCCCGGAAAGGAAACAGGCCCTGCTCACCGCAGTCTTTTTCCTCACCCAGCTGATCGCCGCCAGGTACACCTGGTCCGGTATGGCGGAGGCCTGCTATCACTTCTACATCGTTGTCTTCATGGGCCTGGTCATCTGGTATCTGAAGGCGCCTGACGCATCCGGCCTCAAAAAGGCGCTGGCCCTTCTGGCCATGGTGGCGCTTACTTTTGCATTCGGTGTCATGCGGCCCTATTTTGCGGTGCTCTTTCTGATCCCCCTCTATCTGCTGATCTTCCGCAATCCCAGGATCGGTGAGATTTCACGTTTTCTGGGTTCTCTGCTGATCCTGGCAGTCATGTTCGGCACCGTGGTCCTCATGTACTATTTCATGGGCTTTATTGCCGAATATTTTGAGGTGGCGCCCGCCATGAAACTGGCGCAGATCGTGCGCAGCGGTCAGATCGGCGACATCATCGGCGGCCTGGTCCAGGCCAACAAGGACAGCGTTTATTCCGCGATCGGACTGCTCAGGGAGTATCGGTGGGCAGGCGGCGTTGCCTTCCTGTTCTATTTCGAGTGGATCCTGCTTTTCCTGGAATTCATCTATTCCCTGATCAGCAGGAAAAAGGACGGTTCCGCAGCCGTTCTCTTCCTTCTGCTCCTGTCCGGAGCCATGATCTATGAAGCCACGATCATGCTCTACAAGGCATATCAGCTTCACCGCATGCTGCTTGCGATCACCATTGCCTATTCCCTCTTTTTGATCGAATTCGGGTCGGTGCTTCCGTGGATCAATGCGGCCGCCGTCATTGCCTGTGTCGGATTCTACATTGTCATGAAGCCCGCCGCCTTTGCGCTGCCCCAGGTCAATGATGCCAGCATCAGTGCAAAGCAGCTTCAAAAATACAAGTCGGAGCTGATCTCGGCCATGCCGGTCAGTGAGGTCCCGGAAAACGGTCTGTTCGATGCCCCGGCCTCTCTGGATCCCTACTGGGAGAACACGATCGCCAAGATCACGGAGGACGAGAAGATCCAGCTCTCCTATGTGATCCCGGATTATCTGTCCCTGAATTTCTGCTCGGACAAATATATGAAGCAGTGTATCAAAAATAAAGGATTCAGCAGCAGGTATATCATGGTGAAATCGGGTACGGAACTCGATGACTTGTGCAGGAATAAATATAAGCTGCTCTGGGAGGGGATCGATCACTCGATCTATGACTCCCGCCTGGAGACAGCAGAATAAGAGATTCAGTATTGATATAGATGGAGCAGTCTTTTGCGAAACTATCATTTTACCGGTAAAGAGGACCCCTCCGAAAAGGAGACGGTCCGGGTTCCGTCCATGGATCAGGGATGCATGGGCGGGGCTGAAACAGAATATCTGACATCCGATCATCAGCCTTCCGCGTCCGGAAGACGTCCCCATGGATCGGGCGGCTGCAGGATCGCTGCAGCGGGACTTGCCGGGGCCATTCTTGCGGCCAACGCAGTTGTTCCCGTCTGTGCGGCGGACAGAGCGGGGACTGCAGGTCTCAAGCCCTCCGAGGAGGGAATCTCAGTACTGTCCGGAGAAAAAATATGGTGGGGTTCAAAGGATAAGGATTCAGAGGAGGACAAAGACAAGGCCTCGGATCCTTTTCTGAACGAATCCGCTTCCTGGTGGGACGAAGACGAGATCCTGGAACGATGGGACCTGGATCCCGATGATTTTCCGTCTGTACCGGAGGAGCGCATACCCTATATTGAGGAGGATCTCATTCCCTATTTTCAGGAGGCGGCAGGTGAAGCGGTCTCCTGGTATTCCGGCCAGAACGTTCCGCAGGCAGACCTCTCCAGATACACTGTCCGCGCCGATGCGATCCGCAGGGAGGTCCGGGAACGGATCCGGCAGACGGCAGAGGGGAGAATGGAACAGATCTTCGGCGCAGCCCGATCCCTTGTGGATTCCGCAGGCGGAAAACTGGGGGACAGGGTGACCGCTGAGTTACAGGGCGGTGTTTTCTGCAGGTATGGTTCGCACTCCGGACTGACTGCCGGCACAGACTGGGCAGGAGGGGACCCGGTGCTGACAGGGCCACTGGTCCTGCAGGGGGCAAAACAAAGTCCCGGAAAGCCCCATTCTCTGGACCTTCTTCTGGGAGACAGGAGAAAAAAGGACGCCGGCAGGGAGGCTGACCTGCAGGAAAGCGGAGACAGTGAGAACTCTGAAGCCGCAGATGCCGGCAATTCCGCAGGGGGATCAAAGGAGAGCGCTGAAAGCGGCAGAGGTCATTTGGGTGTCGTAGAAGTCTATGTGCCCGCCGGGGACAGCGTGCGTCCCTCACCCTTCGGCAATCTGCCTGACCCCAGTGAGAATTCTCTCCGGGACCAGAGACAGGTACCGGTCCCCATCGGCATCTATCCCTATTCCGATTCCTACTATGCCTATGTGCAGGCACTGCAGTATCAGAGGGCCCAGGAAGAGGCGGCCTCCCAGGAGAAAGCTGTCCGGGATGAGTATTCCCCGGAGGGATCTTCTGCAGAAGAGGAGTATGCGGAACTGTCCGGATCAGATGAAAATTCCGATGGATCCGAGACGGAGGAAAAGGCAGAGACGATCAAGCCGGGAGACATACAGATCCCCCTCAGCTATGAACACGACGACCCTGAAGACCCCTATGTGTACCCCCAGCACCGCAAGGTCCTCTTTATCGGGGATTCCAGGACTGTGGGCATGGAGATGTTCTGCGGCGGAGCGGAGGATGAATACTGGTCTGCCAGGAACAGTATGGGATACAGCTGGATGGTCAGCACGGGCATTCCCAATGTTGAAAATCTGATCGATCAGAACACGGACATTGTGATCCTGATGGGCGTCAATGACCTCGGCAATGTATACAACTATGTCGATTACATCAACAGCAAGGCCGCGGAATGGAAGGAACTGGGTGCGCGGACCTATTTTGTCTCTGTCACGCCGGTTGACGACAGCCGCAGTCCCAATGCCAAGAACAGCAGGATTGAGAACTTCAATGCCTATGCACAGGAAAACCTTCAGAATGTGAATTACATTGACGCCTACAGCCGGATCCGCTATTCCTTCGGCTCGCCCGACGGAATCCACTTCGACGGCTCGACTTACAGGGAGATTTACCGCATCATCAAGTTCAATCTCTATCGGGGATGGTACGAGCAGGACGGCCTCTGGTTTTATTTTGATAACGGAAAGCCGGTTACCGGCTGGCAGTATCTGGACGGACAGTGGCAGTACATGGACGGCTATGGGGTCCGCTGGGTCAGGGACGGACGTGTCGGCGATCTGAACTATGTGCCCCTTCCGGACTTTTGTCTGACGGGAACAGACACGGTAGGCCCGTCTTTCTGACGGGATACATTATAGAGGAAAAAAATCATGGCACGGGGCATTCGCACCGGTGCCGCACATTATTGCAGGAGGTGGATCGATGCTGCGAGATGGGAAAATCTGGGTGGCTAACAATGAAGCGGGAGATCATATCAATCTCTTGCCGCGCATGGCTAACCGGCACGGACTGATTGCCGGTGCAACCGGAACGGGCAAGACCGTCACGGCACGTGTTCTTGCGGAAGCCTTCAGTGATATGGGCGTTCCGGTATTTATGGCGGATGTCAAGGGAGACATTGCCGGCATGGCCGCTGCGGGAGAGGACTCGGAGAACATGCGTGAGAGGATCAGCAGGTTCGGCCTTGCGGAAGCGGGCTTCTCCTATCAGGGATATCCCGTGACCCTGTGGGATATCTACGGTCAGAACGGAATTCCCCTCCGCACGACCGTCACGGAGATGGGCCCTGTCCTCATGGCAAGGATCCTGCAGCTCAATGACCTGCAGACGGATATCCTGAGCATTATCTACAGGATCGCCGATGACGAGGAGCTTCTGCTGGTTGACATCAAAGACCTCAAGTCCATGCTGAACTATGTGCAGAGCCATGCAAAAGACTATACAGAGCAGTACGGCCGCATGAGCAGCGCTTCGATCGGCGCGATCCTGCGCGCCCTTGTGGCACTCGAGGGAGAGGGCGGAGATGCCTTTTTCGGCGAGACAGCTCTCAACATAGGCGACTGGATGCAGGCGGGCCCGGGTGGAAAAGGAATGATCAATATCCTGGATTCACAGAGCCTCTTCCACAACGGACGTCTCTACGCCACTTTCCTTCTGTGGCTTCTGTCCGAGCTGTTCGAGATGATGCCCGAGGTGGGCGATCTGGACAAACCCAAGCTCGTTTTCTTCTTTGACGAGGCACATCTTCTGTTCAAGGATGCGTCCAAAGTGCTCCTTGAGAAGATCGAGCTGGTCGTCAAGCTGATCCGCTCCAAGGGCGTCGGCGTCTATTTCTGCACGCAGATTCCCGGAGATATTCCGGACGGCGTCCTGGCCCAGCTGGGCAACCGCGTCCAGCATGCCCTGCGCGCCTACACACCCAAGGACCAGAAGGCCGTGCGCGCGGCAGCCCAGTCCTTCCGTGAGAATCCTGCCTTTGACACCGTCGACACCCTCCAGGCACTGGGCACCGGCGAGGCCCTGATCTCCTTCCTGGACGAGGACGGTATTCCTGCTATTGTAGAAAAAGCATATGTCCTTCCTCCCCAGAGCCGCATGGGCGCCATCAGCCCCGGCGAGAGGGACCAGATCATCAAGGGCAGCATGCTCTACACCAAATACGCCAGAGCCTATGACCCCGATTCCGCTTTTGAATTCCTTGAGAGACGCGGCATTGAGGAGGCGCAGGCAGCAGAGCAGGCTAAAGCCGATGCTCTTGCAGCAAAGGAACAGGCCAAAGAGCAGGCCAGGGCAGAGGCGGCCGCGGCAAGAGAGGCCCAGAAGGCTGAAAATGCCAAAAAACGGGCTGCCAAGCAGGTTGGCAGTACCGTTGCGGGCACAGTCGGCCGTGAGGCCGGCAAGGCACTGGGAGGCACATTCGGTTCCTTCGGCAAGACCCTGGGCGGAAACCTGGGCGCCAGCCTGGGCAGGGGCCTGATCGGCACACTGTTCAGACACTGATTATCCTTTGATTAACCTTTGAATAAAAAGAACATTATAAAGAAACATAAGGAGAAAAGAGATGACATTTCAGGAAATAATCACGAATGCACGCACATGTATAGGTCCTCATTGCAAGGCATGTCCCGTCTGCAACGGCAAAGCCTGCGGCGCGACCATGCCGGGACCCGGCGCCAAGGGAATCGGCGACACCGCCATCCGCAACTATGATGCCTGGAGGAGAATCCGCATCAACATGGACACCATCAGTGAGAATGTCACTCCGGATACCAGCCTTGACTTCTTCGGCCACACCATGAAATATCCCTTCTTCGCGGGACCCGTCGGAGCCGTCAAACTCCACTACGGCGACAAGCTCGATGATGTGGCCTACAATGATATTCTGGTATCCGCCTGTGCGGACGCAGGGATCGCAGCTTTCACAGGTGACGGCACCAATCCCGCTGTCATGGAGGCTGCCTGCGCTGCCATCAAGGCAAAGGACGGCTTTGGCATCCCCACTGTCAAGCCCTGGGATGTAAATACCCTCAAGGAGAAATTCGCCCTTGTCCAGTCCTCCGGTTGTTTCGCGGTAGCCATGGACATCGACGCGGCCGGCCTTCCCTTCCTGCAGAACCTTCAGCCGCCTGCGGGCAGCAAGACGGTCGGGGAACTGGCGCAGGTGATCAGCGATGCCGGCAAACCCTTCATCGTAAAGGGCGTCATGACGGTTGATGCTGCAAAGAAAGCCCTGGAGGCAGGCGCCTCCGGCATCGTGGTCTCCAACCACGGCGGACGTGTTCTGGATCAGTGCCCCGCTACGGCAGAGGTCCTCTATGAGATCGCACAGGCCGTCGGCGGACAGATGAAGATCTTTGTGGACGGCGGAATCCGCACAGGCGCCGATGTTTTCAAGGCGCTGTGCCTGGGCGCGGACGGTGTCCTCATCGCCCGTCCCTATGTGACGGCTGTTTACGGCGGCGGCGAAGAGGGCGTAAAAGTCTACACCGACAAGATCGGAGCCGAGCTCGTCGACACCATGAAGATGTGCGGCGCGCAGAAACTCTCCGACCTGTCCGAAAAATTCCTCTTCAAGCCCTCCAATCCTTTCTTGGCATGAGAGTCCTGAACAGTTTATTCCTCATCGCATAATATTTGTGGCTTAGGCCGCGGGACACGCACAAAAAAGTACCGGACTTTTCAAAGGTCCGGTACTTTTTTGTGCAGATTTAAGAAATTGGCCATATAGATCTGCAAATATACATGACAAGTGCTTTCAATTGTGGTACAGTATTTGATACTGTGCCTTTTTCTTATTATCTGTTCAGTTTTTACGGCACACGGAAAGGGGGATCTCTTTATTATGGACACCAATGAAACGCAACGGAAAGGTTTTTCGGGAAAGATCGGCTATGTGCTCTCGGCAGCAGGCGCCTCCGTCGGCCTGGGCAATATCTGGCGTTTCCCTTATCTGGCTGCCAAATACGGCGGCGGAATCTTCTTGCTGGTCTATATCCTGCTGGCACTGACATTCGGCTATACGATGATCATAGCAGAGACGGCGATCGGACGCGCAACGGGCAAGAGCCCCGTCGGTGCATTTAATGCCTACGGCAAAAGCGGTTCCACTCAGTTCGGCGGATGGATCAATGCGGTTATTCCCATGCTGATCTGCCCCTATTACTCTGTCATCGGAGGCTGGGTGTGCAAGTATCTGTTTGAATATCTGCGGGGAAATGTGCAGGAAGTCGCGGACAGCAGTTATTTCGGCGGCTTTATCAGCAGCGGCTATTCCGCTGAACTCTGGTTTATCGTTTTTACAGCTATGATCCTGATCGTTATCCTGCTGGGCGTTGAGAACGGAATCGAGCGCGTCTCCCGCATTATGATGCCGATCCTGATCGTTCTCGCCGTCATCATCAGCATCTACTCCATGACCCGTCCCGGCGCCCTGGAAGGTGTGAAATATTTCCTGATCCCCAATATCAGGCATTTCTCATGGATGACAGTCATCTCCGCCATGGGCCAGATGTTCTATTCCCTTTCAATCGCCATGGGTATCCTGATCACTTTCGGTTCCTATATGAAAAAGGATGTCAGCATCGAGGAATCCACGGTCCAGGTCGAGATCTTCGACACCGGCATCGCCATGCTGGCGGGCCTGATGATCATTCCGGCTGTCTTTGCATTCTCCGGCGGAGATCCCGAGGCCCTCGGCGCAGGACCTTCCCTGATGTTTATCACCATGCCCAAAATATTCGCAAGCATGGGATTCGGTACCGTCATCGGCATCGCTTTCTTTGCGCTGGTACTCTTTGCCGCGCTCACCAGTGCCATCGCCCTGACGGAGAGCGCTGTGGCGACTTTAGCAGACGAGTTCCGCATGAACCGCACTGTCTGCACGATCATGATCGGCGCAGAGATGATCATCCTGGGAACCCTGTCCTGTCTGGGATACGGTCCTCTGTCAAATGTCACGATCATCGGCATGCAGTTCCTGGATTTCTTTGATTTCCTGACCAATTCGGTCATGATGCCCATAGCGGCCCTGTGCATCTGCCTGTTTGTTACCCGCCGCATGACGATCGCCGCCGCGGTGGAGGAAGTACAGCAGGACGGTCATGTATTCGCCAGAAGATGGATTTTCGAGTTCATGATCAAGTATGTATGCCCTGTGTTTGTCATCATCATCCTGGCCAGCTCGATCGCCAATGTCTTCGGACTGATCTCGATGTAAAAAGCACTTCATGCCGGATGCTCCATGTTCGGTTTGTGAGTATTGTACAGACCGGGACGGCCGCATGGACCCGCGCAGGGGTTAAATATTTACGAAAGCACTTGTAAAGCCATAGTATATTTAGTAAAATGTACAAGGACTTTTTTTGAAAGGCTTATTTTTAGTGCGCTTTTCATAAAAATAAAAGTAAGAAATAATATGTAGTGGAGGTCAGCAATGAAAGTTTACACAACTGATAAAATCAGAAATGTCGTTCTGCTCGGTCACGGCGGAGCAGGTAAGACAACTCTGGCAGAGGCTATGTGCCATCTGACAGGCGTAACATCCAGAATGGGTAAGGTCGAGGATGGAAACTCCATCTCCGATTACACGAAGGAGGAGCAGAAGAGAGGTTTCTCGATCAAGACATCTCTGATCCCTGTAGAATGGAAGAATTGCAAGATCAACATTCTGGACACTCCCGGATATTTCGATTTTGTCGGTGAAGTGGAAGAGGCTATCAGCGTTGCGGATGCAGCCATCATCGTTGTTTCCGGCAAGGCCGGCGTCGAAGTCGGTGCCGAGCGCGCATGGGATCTCTGCGACAAATACAATCTGCCCAGAATGATCTATGTCTCCGACATGGACCTGAACGACACCAACTATGGCCGCACCATCGAAGCTCTGACCGAGCTGTACGGCCCCAAGATCGTTCCTTTCCATTTCGCGATCCACGAAGGCGACAAGACCACCGGCTGTGTCAGCGTAATCGAGCAGAAGGGCTACAAGTGGGACGGCAAGAAGTCCACTCCCTGTGATGTTCCCGCAGACTGCCAGGATGACCTTGAGCAGTATCACGAGACTCTGATGGAGACCGTGGCAGAGACAAACGAAGAGTTTATGGAGCGCTATTTCGGCGGCGATACCTTCACAGTAGAGGAAGTCGGCGAGGCGGTCAGAGCCAACATCCTTGACGGCTCCGTGATCCCTGTAGAGTGCGGCATTTCCACACAGTGCAGCGGCATTGAGAATGTTCTCGATGACATCGTGCGCTACATGCCCAACCCCGCAGGCCGCACCATGACCGGCAAAGACATGAAGTCCGGTGAGGAATTTGTGGCGAAGTTTGACGACGCACAGCCCAAGTCCGCATTTATCTTCAAGACCATCGTGGATCCTTTCATCGGCCGCTACAGCCTGATCAAGGTCTGCTCCGGTTCCTTCAAGACAGATGAGACCGTCTATGATTCCGGTATGGAGTCCGAGCTCAGGATCGGCAAGCTCTATATCATGATGGGCAACAAGACCAGTGAGATCGGCGAGATCCACGCAGGCGATATCTGCGCTCTTGCCAAGCTCGGCGATGCGAAGACAGGCGACACTCTGTCCACCAAGGCTCAGCAGATCGTCTATCCTCAGATGGATATTTCCACTCCTTATACATATGTGCGCTACAATGCGAAGAACAAGAACGATATCGACAAGATCGCTCAGGCTATGACCAAGATCTCCTCCGAGGACCTCACCTTCAAGATGGTCAACGATTCCGAGAACCGTCAGACCCTGATCTACGGTGTCGGCGACATGCAGCTTGAAGTTGTCAAGAGCATGCTCAAGAACGAGTACAAGGTTGAGATCGAGACTGTCCAGCCCAAGGTCGCTTACCGCGAGACCATCCGCAAGACAGCTGATATCGACTCCAAGTACAAGAAGCAGTCCGGCGGACACGGCCAGTACGGTCATGTCAAGATCAAATTTGCTCCCTCCGGAAATCTTGAGGAAGCTTATGAGTTCGACGAAGAAGTCGTCGGCGGCAGCGTTC
>DGRU01000163.1 GCA_002390025.1 Lachnospiraceae bacterium UBA4380 | reverse complement strand
CCACGGTCATGAACTGCCTGTATGTCTCTGAGATCTTCAGGGGTGCAGGACTGGATACCCGTGTCATGACTCCCTTTGCTGTCGGCACATTTACGGATCAGTTTTCCAGAGACCAGGCTGTCCGCTTCCTCGAAGAGGGAATCGTTGTATTTTTTGCCGGCGGAACGGGCCATCCCTATTTTTCCACGGATACAGGCATTGTCCTGCGCGCGGTGGAAGTGGATGCCGACATGATCCTCATGGCCAAAAATGTCGACGGCGTCTATGATTCGGATCCCTTAAAGAATCCCGATGCAAAGCGCTTCGATCATCTCACCTATGAGGAAGTTGTCGAGAGAAACCTTCAGGCTGTCGATATGACATCCTCTGTGCTGGCCAAGGAGAACGGTATGGAGATGCGCATTTTCGCCCTGCAGGCGGAGCGGAGCATCATCCGCGCGGCAAGCGGCGATTTTGACGGCACTTCGATCACGGCCTGATGCATATTGCGGTGCCTTCTCAGAAGCGGCACAGGATCATATGCCGGGATCATACGGCAGGAGAATAGAGAAAACCTTGGAATTCCTGTACCTGCTGTCCGGCGCAGCACACAGCAGTGCCCGTCCGGACAGGGTATTTACAGGCGCAATACAGTCAATTGAGAAAGGGGTAAAACCATGAGCAGCGAGAGAGTTCAGCCTTACGAAGCGAAAATGGAAAAGACATTGTCTCATCTGGAGACTGATCTGCAGGCAGTCCGCGCAGGGCGCGCGAATCCGCATGTCCTCGACAAAATCCGTGTCGATTACTACGGATCCCCCACACCCATCCAGCAGCTTGCCAACGTCTCTGTCCCCGAGGCCAGGATCATCCAGATCTCTCCCTGGGAGAAGAAGATGCTCAAGGAGATCAGCCGTGCGATTTCCGCTTCCGATATCGGCATCAATCCGACCAATGACGGCACAATGATCCGTCTGGTATTCCCCGAACTGACCGGTGAGCGCCGCAAACAGCTCTCCAAGGACGTCAAGAAGATGGGCGAAGAGGCAAAGGTTGCCCTGCGCAATATCCGCCGCGACGGCAATGAAGCCTTCAAGAAGCTCAAAAAGAGCGAGGATGTCTCTGAAGACGTCATCGCCGAGCTGCAGGATGAGCTGACCAAGGTCACCGACAAGTTTGTCAAGAAGATCGACAAGGCCATCGACGAGAAGACCAAGGAGATCATGACGGTCTGATCCCGCTCATTGACAGAGCCGGTGCCGTGCAGCCGGCCCCGCGCCGCGGCCTGCAGACTGCGGGCCTGCGCCCCGAAGCGGACGGCCCTGAGCTTTGGCCGGGCCCTGCCGCAGGGTATGAGCTGTGACTGAAAATTCGGATAATAACCCGCAGGAGGTACTGCAGCCGGACCGCTGCGGCACCTGCTGCGGGTTTGTAATCACTGGAAAAAGGAATGATATAAGAAGATGAAAGAGGAAATCAGAGAAGGTCTGAAGATTCCCGCTCATATTGCGATCATTATGGACGGCAACGGCCGCTGGGCCAAAAAACGCGGTATGCCGAGAACCTTCGGCCATACCCAGGGCGCAAAGGTCGTCGAGCAGATCCTGGAGGACGCGGACCACATGGGTGTCAAGTACCTGACTGTCTACGCTTTTTCGACAGAGAACTGGTCCAGGCCCCAGACCGAGGTCAAGGCGCTGATGAATCTCCTGCGCAGATACATGAAGACCAGCCTTGCCAAATGTGCCAAGAACAACGTGCGGGTCCGTGTGATCGGCGACAAGTCCATGCTGGACAAGGACCTTCGGGAGTCCATTGCGGACCTGGAGCGGGACACCGCTTCGAATACGGGGATCGGCTTCCAGATCGCCATCAATTACGGCGGACGCGATGAGATCGTGCGCGCTGTCAGGCGCGCTGCCGCCCGGGGTCTTTTAGAGGATCCCGAAAAGATCGATGAGTCTGTTCTGGACGACTGCCTTGATACGGCCGGGATCCCTGATCCGGACCTGCTCATCCGCACCTGCGGCGAACAGCGCATATCAAACTTTCTCCTGTGGCAGCTGGCGTACTCGGAGATGTATTTTACACCAAAAGCCTGGCCGGAATTCGACCGTGACGAGCTTGTCAGGGCAATCGATGCCTACAACCATCGCGAGAGAAGATACGGCGGCCTGATGGACAAGTAAGTGTACCCGGTACGTGCCTGAAAGCGATATGCAATGGGAGGAATGAAATGAAAACAAGAATAATCAGCGGCGTCATCCTGGCCGTGTTGATCATCGCGCTGGGTTTTCCCGGATCCTATCCCCTCTGGCTGATGTGCATGCTCTGCAGTGTGATCGGCTATATGGAACTGACGACGGTGCTGTGTAAGCCCGCACCCGCCAAAAAGAAAGTGACAGTCCGCAAATGGAATTCCATGCCGGATGCGGTCGCTCTGCCTGGCCTTCTGCTGACAGTGCTCTATTATGCGGGAATGATGTATATCCAGTGGCGCTACGGAACGGTCAATCAGACCGGCATGATCTCTGCGGCCGATTTCTGGACCATGATGATGCTGGCAGTTGATTTTCTGCTCACAATGGCAGTCTATGTCTATACTTTTCCACGCAGGAAATCAGCCCAGGCGACCGGCGCGGTCATGTCCTTTCTCTACATGCCCGTGATGATGGCCTTTGTCTGCCGCACCAGAAACCTGCCCCAGGGCATCTTTCTGTATTTCCTGATCTTCATCTGCGCCTCCGTCAGCGACGTGTGCGCGCTGGCAGTCGGCATGGCCATCGGACGGCACAAGCTGGCGCCGGTCCTGAGCCCCAAAAAGACCATAGAGGGAGCCATCGGCGGAATCGCCGGCAGCGCGATCGTCAGCTGCCTTCTGGCATTGGTGGTCGGCTCGATCGAGAAGGGGACCAATGTCCTGACCCTCTTCCTGAT
>DGRU01000130.1 GCA_002390025.1 Lachnospiraceae bacterium UBA4380 | reverse complement strand
TGTCGCTGTTTTCGTCATAATCAATCGTCACTCCTCCGGTTGCCGCTCTCCGGACCACAATCGCATGGATGGAGAATACACCCGATGTGATCGTTGCCGTTCCGGAATCGCTTTCCGCTGTCACCGTCTCACTTTCCGCGGTTTCATCCGACTCGCTGTCCAGATGCCAGGCACTGACTGTGTCCCCAGATTCAAGCTTCGGAAGTCTGATCTGAACCGCGATTTCCTTCTTTGGCTCGATCTGATGTGTTCCGTCGTCAAGCCAGAAGTCGAAATCATAGGCGGCAACATCTTCTGCGGCCAGTTCAGGATCGTCCGCCGCCGTCCGGAGCGCATCCAGGATTTGATCCGGTTCAACTGCCTTCACGGTAACGTGGATTCCTTCCGGAAATGCTCCTTCCGGCGCGTCAATCTTGATGGAGGTTCCGTCATCTGCCACTGTTTCCAGCACCACAGCCGGAAAGCTGCTCTCTGAAGAAGAAGTACTGTCATCTGCCTCGGAAGACGATTCATCCGTCCCAGATTCTGTCAAGGACTCAGTGTTCTTTCCTACGTTCCCAGACGCATCTGTTCCTGGCTGGACGTTTTCCTCCGTATTTTCCTTCGTGCTGTCCTCTGACGCATCCGTTCCTGCCTGTACAGTTTCATCTGTGCTGTCCGTTGACGCATCGGCTCCTGACTGTGTGTTTTCACCTGCACCATTCGTCGATGGATCAGCTCCCGGTTGAACAGTTTCCTCTCCGCTGCTTCCTGTGCCACCTTCCTGACCTGAGGATGATCCAGCCTCCACGCCGGTTCCCACCGTCTCACCGGGAGCAGAAGAACTGGCGCCAGACGCCTCCTGAACCGCTGGCGGCGTCATTTCCGCTGCCATTGCTCCCTGTGGTGCCAGGCTGAGCATCATCGCCAGCACCAGCGTCCATCCGGTCCAACATTTTCTCTTTTCAAACATACACTTTCTCCTCGTCGCGCCGGGTCCCCGGCCATTTTCATGAAGCCTGGTGGGCTCTTCCGCTGTCATTCGGAAGATATACTACCTGGCTAATGTTTTTGTACCTTTACTTATTTTAGGTCGTATTATAGCGGAACTTTACAGATAAAACAACATTCAACATTGCAGCTACAATTTCCATTTTTGCCACAATATAATGAATGCCGCTTATCAATGTTACGTGATAAGCGGCATTTTTCGGATATCCTGATATTCGAGTCTAATCCTTATTGCTTAGTCATGGAACCGACTGCTTTTCTTCTTTCCCAGATGAATCATACCTGTCACACACACACCAAAGGAGGCGATCATTGAAAGGAACCACAAGTAGAGATTGCTTGTGTCCCCTGTTGCGGGACTTTCAGGCATCTTACTCTCTGTGACGACATTCGTGGTCTGAGTCACTTTTTTGTGGGTAGTTGAAGGCTTCTTGACACTCGGTGTACTCGGTTTTTCCGGAGTGGTCGGAGTATCCAGCGTGCTCGGTGTATCTGGGGTACTAGGCGAATCCGGCGTGCTCGGAATATTCTTTGGAGTAGTCTCTGTAAACGATACGCTCAGCATAACATGATTTTCATGATCACCAGTCGCATTCACATCCTTGCCGTCTGCTTCCTGCATCGCACCCCATACGTAAGAAACATTGCCCTTGACATGGCTGTGGCCGACATCTGCCTTCATGTAGCCGACCAATGTACCTTCAATGGAGCCCTCCGTAGTGGTTCTCGTCTCCGTGTCGTTTTCCGTAGTTGCACGGTTGCCTGTCGCAGAATGGAACATCACATCCTTAAGCAAGAGGCTAATCTTCTGGGCAGAGGACGTGATGAGCTGCTTGAAATTACCGAAGGTACTGGTGTCGTATGTGCTATTGCCTGATGGGGGGTCGTACTCATCGTCTTTGTGGTTGAAATTCTCCATGACACCTTTCTCGCCATAAAGTTCTTTATGTCCGTTTTTGGGTGTGCCATAGCTATTCTTTTGTTCATTCACATGTGTCAGGTCGAGATCCATAATGATTATGACCTTTTCCTTGGCGAACTTAGAATTCGCGTAGTTGATCCGATAGATCAGCGGGTGATCATCAGCGGAAGACAGAATATAATGCGCCTGTGCATCCTCCAGCGAAACAGGAACATAGAATTCACCATTCAGGCCGCTACCAAACACGAAAGTCGAACGAAGGCCTGTCTCCAGATGATTTACGTATGTGGATTTAGCTGCGTCATTGCCTAGAAGAAATTTTATTTTTTCGTTCAACATACTCTCAGACTTTTCGATCGCCGTGTGGATCGCCGACACGTCCAGGTCAGACTTGATATCATACTTCAAGTCCTTCTCCACGTTGTGCGCTGCATCCTTTGCGGTGTCTTCCTCCATGGACATGTCGCCTTTCACGACGAGATCACCAGCATTTACATCCCCGAGAGCAGTGTTCTTAAAATCAACTGACACGTCGCCAAGCGTCTTCTTATCATTATTGGCGTCTTCATGTTTAATCGAGGCAGTGCTGTCAGCAAGAGACCAATTCCCGAAAAAGGGAACAGTCATGTTAGCCTTAATAGAAATATCCGTCCCCTGCTTGTTGTCGTCACGTACCACTTCATCGACCTTGTTCGGAGCAATCGTTTTTTGATCTACTGGAGGCTCTTTAAAGCTTTTATGTGCTTCCTTCTGTTGATCTTTCAGTTCTTCCCCGGCATTATTCTCTGCCTCTTGTGACTGCTCACTGGAAAGCGCATCATTTTCAGCGGATTCAGAAACAGTACTGGTATCACTGCTGTCCGCATCAACACCTGATTTCGCACTTGATCCCAGATCGTTTGCATCTGCATTTCCTGCAGAATGATCCCCTGCCTGCTGATTGGAAGCCAGGTTACTTACAGGCGTTGCAGGCTGTTCGCTCGGAGCGGCAGCTGCAGGCTGCTCGCTCGAGGCCGAAGCCGCAGGCTGTTCGCTTGGAGCAGCAGCTGCTGGCTGTTCACTCGGGGCCGAAGCTGCTGGCTGTTCGCTTGGAGCAGCAGCTGCTGGCTGTTCATTGGAAGCAGGAGCCTCAGGCTGTTCTGCTGCCGCAGTGTTCGCTTCCGCACTGACTTCGATTTGATTTGTCTCAAGAGTCGTTGTATCTGCTGCCATCGCAATCGATGGGGCAGATAAGCTGGACGCAAGAATGACAGATAACGCTAACGCCCCCTTTTGTTTTCTTCGCATAGAAATCTCCTTTCCGCCGTCTTCGGACGGCGCCACAAAATAGTTTATAAATGCTAATATGAAACCTTCGTTTGCAATATTTATTAATAGATATGTCAAACAGAAATTTATCTTAACAGAATATTGAATGTTCTTCAAGTTTCTATCACTTTCGAGACTACATTGGCGACTTTGGCGACTCTGCCGTCATCTCCCGTCATCTCCCCCACCATCTCATTCTCGGCATTCGATGATGAGTGGTCCCCTGCAAAAAAGACCGCTTCCCCTCTGTGCTGTGCTACCCGTCAAGAGGAC
>DGRU01000109.1 GCA_002390025.1 Lachnospiraceae bacterium UBA4380 | reverse complement strand
TGGTGATCTCCGCCTTCATCGTCTATGCCAGTCTTGAGACAGCGGGGAACTACTCCGCCCTGCTGCGCGTAGTGGAGGTCAGCGTCAACAGGGCCCAGGAGATCCTGGATACCCCGCAGATGGACATTACCGGCGAGACGATCCAACCGGCGACAAGGGAGCTTTGCGCCGAAACGGTGGAATTCTCCTATGAGAAAAGAAAGGTCATTGACGGTGTCTCGCTCCAGATCCCCGAAAAGACCATCACGGCCATCGTTGGCCCCTCTGGCGGCGGCAAGACCACGCTGGTCAATCTCCTGGCCCGCTTCTGGGATGTGGACGCGGGCAGCGTCTCCCTGGGTGGGCGGAATGTGAAGGACTACGATATGGATTCCCTGATGGCAAACTTCTCCTTTGTGTTCCAGAACGTCTATCTCTTCCACGACACCATTGCCAACAACATCCGCTTCGGGCAGCCGGAGGCAAGCCTTGACGCTGTGATCGCGGCGGCAAAAAAGGCCTGCTGCCACGACTTTATTATGGCCTTGCCCGAGGGCTACGACACGGTCATCGGCGAGGGCGGCGCTTCGCTCTCCGGCGGGGAAAAACAGCGTATCTCCATCGCGCGCGCCATGATGAAGGACGCACCGGTGATCTTTCTGGACGAAGCCACGGCCAACGTGGACCCGGAAAATGAAAACGAGCTGATGCGGGCAATTCAGGCCCTGACAGCGGAAAAGACCGTCATTATGATCGCCCACCGCCTTAAGACTGTGGAGCACGCGGATCAGATCCTGGTGATTGACCACGGAAAGATCGTCCAGCAGGGGACTCACGAATCCTTAATGACAGAGGAAGGACTCTACAAAACCTTCATCGGCGAGCGCCGTGAGGCCGCCAGCTGGAAGGTCAGAACATAAACAAATGGGAGGAATCGATCATTCCTTCTTGTGGAGAGGTTAATCATCTTTTGATTGCAGGCCGATTGTGTCACGGATACGATCAATAAACATCTGCACAGCCGGAGAGAAAACCTGATATTTTTTCCAGATCAGATATCCGGCAGCTTTTATTTGAGGGATAATTGGTCTCATACATAGAGGGCTGTCTCCCGTTGTGTTGATCAGTTTATCAAAGCAGATGGCGTAACCCAATCCATCCTCTACAAGCAGAGAGGCATTATATACCAGGTTGTAGGTAGCAATGACATTTAACGAGGACAATTCTTCCGAACCTGCAAAATAGGGCTCGGCAGCTCTTGAAACAATGACCGGGAGTCCCTTCAGGTCGGAAAGGCGAAGCGCTTCTTTTTCTGCCAGAGGGCAGTCCTTTGGCATCAGCAGGCCGAAGCTGTCCTCCGCAGGGAGCTTAATAGACTGATAAAGCATATGATCCACTTCCGTAAAAATAACGGCAAAGTCAATCAATCCATTGTTCAGTTGATCCATCAGATCCTGTGTATCTCCGCTTGTTATGTGGAAACGGATATCCGGATGCTCTTCTGCAAGATTCGCTGCTGTACGAGACAGATAGTGAAAAGACCAGGACTCCCCGGCTCCGATTCGAACAGAGCCGGAAACATGGTTTTTTACCTGGCTGATCTCATCCTCCGTCATCTGCATCAGGCGCACCATTTCTTCCGCCCTCTTCCGTAGAACCATTCCTTCCTCGGTGAGTGTAATCTTCCGGTTTCCACGCATAAAAAGTGCTGCACCAAGTTCTTCCTCCAGCTCCTTCATCTGCCGTGACAGCGATGGCTGAGCAACATGAAGTGTCTGTGCTGCTGCTGAGATTGTTCCTTCCCTGACCACAGCAAGATAGTATTGCATTGTACGAATATCCATGGAAAGCCTCCTTCTTAATTCTACCTATTCAATAATAGCATAGGATTATATAGTAAACAAGTATTTGAATATAGGAAGGTGCAAGAATATAATATAGACAAAATAGAATGATACAGTTTTAAGGAGAAATTGACTTGGCAACCGGATATAAGGCCGGTCTGAAAGAGAATGTTGTCAGAGAGTATGTCTGCTGTAACAGCCTGATGAAATTTTTCCATGAAAGTCTGAACGGAACCGGAGTGCGTCCATGAATGCCGAAAAAGAAATCACAGAGCTGCTCCTCGCAGCAGGATGTGGGGAAGCGGAAATCGAAATGATCGTATTCAGCATCCGAAAAGGAGATCGGAAAAACACAGAAAAGCTGATCGCGAAATGCCGGAAGAAACAGCTGGACCGGCTGCATGATTCACAGGCCTGCATAGACAGACTGGATTATCTGAGCTATCAGCTGGGAAGAGCATAAGGAGTTGGCAGAATGAAAAATATTTTCTTGAATACTGTGTTGCCGTTGTTTGTTGTCTTCTGCCTTCTTACAGGCTGCAGTGCCGCCGATGCCGGAGGCGGCAGCCGGAGTGAATCGCAGCCTGCAGCATCCGGTTTAAACAATACAGATACGGCGCAGCAGCCGGAAGGAGAAGTTATGTCCGGATATTTGAATACGCAGCTGACAAACAAAAAAGTAGAAAGCGGGGAAACGGAAACAATGCTCCGGCTGAAAATCGGGGATACGGATGTTGCCGTAAATTGGGAAGAGAATGAGTCCGTGGAAGCGCTGAAGGCCTTGTGCCGGGATGAGCCTTTGACGATTCATATGTCGATGTATGGCGGATTTGAACAGGTCGGCCCAATCGGGCAGAGTCTTCCCAGAAATGACAGCCAGACGACGACGCAGGCAGGAGATATCGTTCTGTATTCCGGCAACCAGGTCGTCATTTTCTACGGGTCAAACGCATGGGCTTATACCAGGCTCGGCCATATCAGTGATAAATCCGCACAGGAGATGGCAGAACTGCTCGGCAACGGTGATACAACAATTACAATCGGAAGAGAACAATAAATCGTGAAGATACTGATCTCAGGAATCCCTGGATGGAGAGGATAAAGAGAAAATCCTGTGTTCAAGTTCATTGACAAGAATGCCCCTCTGCTATATAATCGGGAACAATATCGGAGAAGCGACAGGAGAGAAGGGATAACCTGCTCTCCTGCTCTGTTGCTATACTGACTGTCAAATAATTCTCCGGTAATGCGAAAGGATGAACAGAAGATAATGAAAAAAGGCAAAGTCTCAGCGCTTCTTCCGATAGGCGTTTTCCTGATTTTATATCTCGGTCTCGGGATCCTCTTTGAGTATATCCTGAAGATTCCCATGGGATTTTACAGTATTCCGATTGTTGTGATCTTTCTGATTGCTCTGATGGTGGCGTGCCTTCAGAATCCCAGGCTGTCTTTTGATGAAAAGTTAAGCCTGATGGGAAAGGGAATCGGTGATAAGAACATCGTCACGATGATCCTGATTTTTATGGAGGCGGGTATTTTCGTCGGCGTTGTCGGCCGCAGCAGTGCCGAGAGCGTGGCTTATTTTACCCTCTCCCTGATTCCGGCTCGATATGCAGTTGCTGTTCTGTTTGTTGTCAGCTGCTTTGTGTCTCTGGCGATGGGCACCTCCGTCGGCACCATTACTCTCATTACGCCCATCGCGGCTGAAGTGGCCAGAGCATCCGGTTTTCCGGCAGCACTTTGCGTCGGATCCGTTATGGGTGGTGCTATGTTCGGTGACAATCTTTCCTTCATCTCCGATACCACCATTGCTGCCTGCAACGGGCAGGGCTGTGCAATGAAGGATAAGTTCCGCGAGAACTTCTGTATTGCACTTCCTGCTGCTCTCCTGACCCTGGTGCTGATTCTTGTTCTGTCTCTTAGCAGCGGAATCGGCAGTGTGGAAATAAAGGAATACAACCTCGTCCAGACCATCCCCTACCTGCTTGTATTAGTCGGAGGAATCGCGGGCATCAATGTGTTTGTTGTCCTGCTGATTGGCATCCTGTCCGGTTCGCTGATCATGCTGGCAACAGGAGCCATTGCTCCGACAGCACTTCTGAGCAGTATGGGCTCCGGGGCTGCCGGAATGTTTGAAACCACGATGGTAGCTATCCTTGTTTCGGCAATCTGTGCGCTGATTCGGGAAAACGGTGGCTTCGATGCACTTCTCGGCTGGATCTACCGGACTTTCCGTGGAAAAAAGGGCGGACAGCTGGGGATGGGGCTCCTGGTAGGAATTATGGACATCGCAACGGCGAACAATACCGTGGCTATTGTTATGGCAAATCCGATTGCTGCCGAAATGGCCGGAAACTACGGCATTTCCAGAAGAAAAACAGCCTCTTTGCTGGATACCTTCTCCTGTGTGTTCCAGGGTATCATTCCTTACGGTGCGCAGATGCTTGTTGCGATTTCGGCCTGTGAGGAGCTTGGCATCCATGTTTCGGCTTTTGAAATAATCCCGAACCTTTTTTACCCGTTCCTGTTGTTGATCAGTTCTCTCCTATTCATTTTTGTTATCCCTGATCGAAAAACAAAGGGATAATCAGAACAGAATAAATGCCTCGGAAAAGTACCGTTCCTGGTGCTTTTCCGGGGCAATTTTTACATAAAGGGCAGATGGGGGAGTGGCCGTTATGAACGTACGATTTTCTCCATTTCCTGCCAATTCTCTTCCATGTCAGCCACCAGCTTCATCTGTGTTCTTGCGCGGACGAGATTATGCTCCGCATATGCCGTTTTGAAGTAGTGATCTCCATCCAGATAGTCAGTGAGAAAACGCATTCCGCACTCCAACGTCATGATTTTCGCCCCGAGAGGGAGTGCAAGACGTTCCTCTTCCGTCAGACTCGGGCAGGAGGAGACAAAACCTTCGGTATAAATCCGGAAGAGATTCAGATCCATGCTAACCTTCTCCAGGTCGCGTTCATCCTCCACGGCGGTAGAGGCCCCAAACCGGATGGAATCCCCAAAGTCATAGGCGGAAAGCCCCGGCATTACGGTGTCCAGGTCAATCACACACACGGCTTTCCTCGTTTTTTCATCCAGAAGAACATTGTTCAGCTTCGTGTCGTTATGGGTGACGCGAACCGGCAGCTGTCCATTCTCGCGCATACGCTGCAGAACACTGCCGTCTTCCTCTCTGGAGAGATAGAAGTCGATTTCCTGCTGTACAGTGGCAGCACGTCCGACGGGATCTTCCTTGATTTTTTCCCGGAAAATACGGTATCGGTCCGGTGTGTGATGGAAATTCGGGATAGTTTCCGTGAGGGTTTCAGCCGGGAAGTCCGAAAGCTGGCTCTGGAAGGTGCCAAAAGCGACAGCGCTCTGATAAAAATCATCCGGTGTTTCCGGGAGCTGGATGCAGATGGCTTCCACAAAGCGGTAGCATCTCCAGTAGGCGCCGTTCTCGTCAATATAATAGTATTCTCCGTTATCCGCAGGAATAAAGTGCAGGGTGCTGTTCTCTCTGACACTTTTCGCCGCTATGTGTTTCGTTACACGGATAATGTTTGACATCAGCCCGGGAATATCGTGAAAAGCGACGGAGCTGAGCCGTTGCAGAATATAGCGAGCGCCTGTATCTGTTTCCACCAGGTATGTTCTGTTAATGTGACCCGAGCCGTAAAGCTCACAAAATACGGGAATACCGTCGGTTGCAAAATGAAAAGCTGCCTGTTCCATGGGGATCTCCTTTAATGCTTTGTCCAGTCTGCCGCATCAGAGTGCGACAGGGGGCTTTTTGTCATCGGTAAAATGCGGGGTGAGGCGCTGATTGCTGTTTTCCATCAGGTAGGAAAAGACCAGAAAAGCCGTTTTCAGTGCGTCATGCCGGATCCTGTCGTCATCAATGCAGAAAATGTCATCCTCGATAATCCGTGTGCCCATAGCTTCCACCTTTTCACGGTCAAGTTCCACAACGGTCTTTTTTTCCGTCTCTAAATACCGTTCCCGGATAGAGTTGTCAATCTGCGCGTTGTTTGCAAGCACAATATCCACGTTTCTCTTTCCAAGATAGCTGTTGAGAACCCGCAGATGATCGCTGACATTATAGTGATCAGTTTCTCCGGGCTGCGTGACGAGGTTGCTCACATACATGATCGGGGCTTTGGAGCGGTTGATGGCATCTACCAGTTCCGGAACAATCAGGTGAGGCAGAATGCTGGTATAGAGGCTTCCCGAGCTGAAGAGGATCAGATCGCTGCCGAGAATTTTGGAGATGATTTCTTCGCTGGCATGGACGTCATGGTCGTAGCTGAGCTTCGCAATGTTGCGGATATTCTGGCTGACTTCCTCCTCACCGAAAAACGCCTTCTTATGATTTTTCCCCTCTCCGACCAGCTCCACAACATCCTCTGTCAGAGGCAGCACGGTGCCTTTGATGTTCAGCAGGCGGCACATATAGCGGGTGGCCTCTGTCAGATTTCCTTTCAGGTCAATCAGCGCGGCCAGCATGATATTCCGCACCGGATGATTCTTTAAACTGCCGTCTTTGGAAAATCGGTAGCGCAGCAGACGGATAAAATCCTCATCCACATTGGCCATGGAAATCAGTACCTTTCCGATGTCTCCCACGGCCGGAATATCGAGTTCTTTTTTCAGCACACCGGTGCTGCTGCCGTTGTCACTTACGGTAATCACGGTGGTCACGTCCACCGGGAAAAGCTTTAATCCGGAAAGCAGGCATGAAAGCCCTGTTCCGCCACCGAAAACAACTACGTGATTCATAACCGGAGTTTCCTCCCTGTAACAACATACAATAAAAAATCTGTTTGTAGAGATTATATCACAAGGTTTTCAGGCTGTCGATGAAAACGTTTTTCCTTTTCTTGAAAAACTTTGAAAGGCATGGTACTATATAGAAAAACAGCATGGAGGTGCTTGCTGTGCTCTATAAAAACGCAAAAATATTTCTGGAAGATCAGGGCTTTATCTCCGGTTCCTTTACGGTTGAAAACGGTTGTTTCGGTGAAATCCTGCCGGGACTAGACCATGGAGAGGGGACTGATCTGAAAGGGGCCTGTGTTATTCCCGGCCTGATCGATATCCATAACCATGGCAATTCCGGAGAGGATTTTTCAGACGGAGACTATGACGGGCTCGTTAAAATCGGGCGGTTTCTGGCAGAAAACGGGGTCACTTCCTTTGCCCCGGCTTCTATGACCCTGCCTTATGATACCCTGGCTGACGCTTTTGCTGCCGGTGCCAGGTTGAAGCGGGAGCAGCCCGCAGGATGCTCTCGAATTGTTGGGATTAATATGGAAGGCCCCTTCTTTTCTGAAAAGAAAAAGGGTGCACAGAATGCGGAATACCTGAGAAACCCGGATTTTGAAGCCTTCAAGGCCCTTTATGACGGCTGCGGCGGGCTTGTCCGTTTGGTTGATCTTGCACCGGAGCTTCCCGGCGCGGTGGAGTTCACAAAAAAAGCGAAGGACCTTTGCACGGTGTCAATTGCTCATACAGATGCGACCTATGAGGAGGCAAAAGCCGTGCTGGATGCCGGTGCAACCCACCTTACCCACCTGTATAATGCAATGCCCGGTATTCACCATCGGAAGCCCGGCGTGATCGGGGCCGGCTCCGAGAAAGACGGGGTTGTGGCAGAACTCATCTGTGATGGCCTGCACATCCATCCCAGTGCTGTCCGAATGGCTTTCAAGCTTTTCCCGGGCAGAATCTGCCTGATTTCTGATGCTCTCCGGTGTACAGGTATGCCGGACGGGCAGTATCCGTTCGGCGGGCAAATGCTCACATTGAAAAACGGAGAAGCCCGTATGCCGGACGGTGCCCTTGCCGGCTCTACCGCAACGCTCTATCAGTGTATGTGCAATGCTGTTGCATTCGGCATCCCTGTAGAAACTGCCATTAACGCATCCACCATTATTCCGGCAGGAGAGGTCGGATGCGGGGACAAACTCGGATCTATTGCACCCGGAAAACTGGCAGATTTTATTATCTGTGATGAAAATCTGAATCGTAAAGCTATTTATATGGAAGGAGAACAAATCGCATGATTTACGACAAACTGGATAATCTTGAAACCTACGCACCCATCAGCGAACGCCTGGCCAAGGGGCTGCAGCTCCTCCGTACGACAGACTTTTCCGCCATGGAAGACGGAAAATACGAAGTAGACGGAAAATCGCTTTTCTTCATGCTTCAGAGCTATGACAGCAAACCAGTGAATGACCGGCCGGAAGCCCACAGAAAGTATATTGACATTCAGTATCTTCTGAAAGGAGAGGAATATATCGGGGTTGCCCCCCTCTCTGAGATGACAGAAGAAGTCAGTGCAAATCCGGATGGAGACATCTGGTTCTATCATGGCCCCGTTACCAATGTGAAGATTGGCAACGGTAAGTTTGCCGTCCTTTTCCCTCAGGATGCGCATGCACCCGGCATTGCCGTCGAAACTCCCGAGCCTATCAGAAAAGTGGTTGTCAAGGTTTTGCTGTAAGGAGCTGCTGTATGGGCGTTATCAACTTCGGGTCGATGAATGTCGACCATGTGTATTCCATGCCGCATTTTGTACAGCCGGGGGAGACACTGCAGTCGGGAGCCTATCATATATACTGCGGCGGAAAGGGCTTAAATCAGTCTGTGGCAGCTGCCAGAGCAGGGGCAAAAACCATGCATGCCGGGATGGCAGGCAAGGGTGGCGATATGCTGTTGGACTTTCTGCGTAGCAATAACGTGGATCTCTCCATGATCGGGTTGCCGGATATCCCTCAGGGGCACGCTATTATCCAGGTTTCCGAGAGCGGAGAGAATAGCATCATCCTCTTCCGGGGATCTAATTTCGCCGTGACCAGATCCTATATCGACAGCGTTCTGGATCGGCAGCAGGAACCGCAATATGTCATTTTGCAAAATGAAATCTCAGAGGTGCCGTATGTCATCGATGCGGCCTTCCGGAAAGGTTTCCCGGTTGTGCTCAATGCTTCTCCCTTTGACGATTCCCTTCTTGAGATTGACCTGTCTAAAGTCACATGGCTTCTGGTCAATGAAATCGAAGGCGGTTGCCTCACAGGAGAGACAGAGCCGGATGCCATTCTCGCAAAGCTGCGTGAGAAAAGCCCGAAAACAGGTGTGGTGCTTACGCTTGGGAAGGAAGGCTCGATCTGCGCCAACGGTGACAGGGTGATCCGACAGGGCATTTTCCCGGTCCAGGCAGTAGACACTACCGGAGCGGGCGACACCTTTACAGGTTACTTTATTGCCGGGCTGGATGCTCATCTTGACCTTTCGGAAGCATTGCGGCGTGCTGCGGCGGCATCAGCTATTGCCGTTACGCGCCCGGGTGCGGCACCCTCCATACCGATGGCGGAAGAGGTTACGGCCTTCCTGCAGGAGCGACAGTAAAACTATTGGAATTGAAAATTGCGGCACACTCCATCAGCCTGGAGTGTGCCGCAATTCTTATGTTCAGAATTCAGGATCATCCGGTAATTCCCCAGCCGGGCAGGGGCATACGCTGCATGGCACCGAAGATTTTGCTTTTCAGGTCAGGGTAATCCTGGCTCATTTGTGCCAGCAGCTTCTTGATTTCGTAGCGCTTACTGGTTTTGTCCTCCGGGCATGGGTTTTCCACAATGGGAAGCTGCAGCTCGGCAGCGAGATTTGCAATTTTCTTTTCCCCCGCATACACCAGTGGGCGGATCTGCGTCACGCCCGACCGGTCAAGAAAAGTGACAGGTCGGAAGCAGCTGATTCTTCCCTCGAAAAGCAGGCTCATCATAAAGGTTTCCACGGCATCGTCGAAATGATGCCCCAGAGCGAGCTTGTGGATACCACGCTGCGTAATGGCATCGTTAATAGCCCCGCGTCTCATCTTGGAGCAGAGAGAGCAGGGGTTGTCCTCTTTGCGTACGTCGAAGACAATTTCTTTAATATCTGTTTTCAGACAGGTATAGGGTATTCCCAGCTCATCGCAGAACTGCTGCACGGGAGTAAAATCCATACCTTCAAATCCCAGCTCTATTGTAATCGCCTCCAGAGAGAAGGGAATGGGATAATAGGTGCGGAGATGATTCATTACTGCCAGCAGAAGCATGCTGTCCTTTCCGCCGGAAATACCGACTGCAATTCTGTCCCCTTCGGAAATCATATGGTAATCATCAACTGCACGACGTACAGTGCCGGAAAATTCATTCAGAGCGTTATTCATATTCCAACCTCAAAAAATAAAAATCGAAAAGAGAATTCACAAGGATTTGCAAGAAAACAGGAGATTTTAAGAGATACATTATTAAAAAATTAAAATCCTGTTGACTTATTGTTTTTCCTGTGGTATAAAGTACAGGCGCGTGAGCGGGAGTATGTGATTTACTATTTTAGCCTCACGCGCCGGAATTGTCAAAACATAGTTACTATACGGAGGCAAAAACATGTCTAACCAGAACACGACAATGGTTACCAAGGAAACCGTTGAACGCAAATGGTACGTCCTTGATGCAGCCGGCAAGCCCATGGGCAAAACGGCAGCACTTGCGGCAGACCTGCTTCGCGGCAAACTCAAAACAGACTACACACCCCATGTAGATTGTGGAGATTTTGTCATTATCATCAATGCGAAGGATGCAGTCCTGACCGGCAAAAAGCTTGAACAGAAGTTCTATCGCACCCACTCTGGCTATCCCGGCGGGCTCAAAGAAACCAGATACAAAACTCTGATGGAGAAAAAGCCTGAACTCGCAATGCGTCTTGCAGTGCGCGGCATGCTCCAGAAGAACACCATTGCACAGTGGCAGCTTAAGCGCCTGAGAATTTTTGCAGGCCCCGAGCATGACCATGCTGCCCAGAAGCCCGAAGTCTGGGATCGCTGATAGGAGGTAGAATTCATGGCAACTTATAAGACAAAGAAGCCCTATATGTATGGCACCGGCCGCAGAAAATCTTCTGTAGCCCGCGTTCACCTCATTCCCAACGGTTCCGGCGTGATCACCATCAATGGCAGAGACATTGACGATTACTTCGGCCTTGAAACCCTTAAGCTCATCGTTCGTCAGCCCCTGGTTACCACCGGTACCCTGAGCAAGGTTGATGTTGAAGCAAAGGTTGCAGGCGGCGGCGTTTCCGGCCAGGCCGGCGCTATCCGTCACGGCATTGCAAGAGCTCTCCTCCTCCTGGATGAGAACTTCCGCGCTCCCCTGAAGGCTGCAGGCTTCCTGACCCGCGACCCGAGAATGAAAGAGCGTAAAAAATACGGTCTCAAGGCAGCTCGTCGCGCTCCTCAGTTCAGCAAGC
>DGRU01000115.1 GCA_002390025.1 Lachnospiraceae bacterium UBA4380 | reverse complement strand
ATCAACTGCGAAGTCGTCTGCGAGGACGGCGTCATCAACCTTCCCTGCCCTTCCTTCCCCACTACCAGAAAGAACTTCGAAGTCGCGACCGCGATCGAGAAGAACTGGATCCTCCGCTTCATCGATTCCTACGATGTCGAGCTTCAGGACTGGGTGGACTGCGTAGCCAAGGGCACGACCGGCGGCTCCTCCGCATGGGACGGCTATGTCGCGGCTCTGACCGCCGACGCTCTGGTAGCTGCTCAGAAGTCCGGCAAGATCGAGAAGGTCGTCACCGGCGGCACACCTGATTTCTACAAGAAATAATGAAGTGCCTTCCGGATGCCAGCTCCGGAGAAGAACCTGTATATTGAGATAAATCTGGGACTATTGGACGGCTGACGTGAGGCCTGCGGAACCGGCTTTCCCGGCTGACGGGAAAGCTGCTGCAGGCCGCGCACTGCAAAAGCCATTCCGTGATCATAAAAAAACAGGAGATAAAAAATGAAGATCGGTTTTAACGAAGGATGCAACCGTTTTTGTGAGAATCATTCCGTTCTCGAAGATCTCGAGCTCTGCGAGAAGTACGGCGTAGATTATATCGACATCCAGTCCGAGTGCCTGGACAGAGAGATCGCTGCCGGCAAGTACACCATTGACGACCTGGCCGCATGGTTCGCGGATCCCAAGCACCACCTCAAGATGCTCTCCTACAACGCCCTGGTATTTTTCAACATGAAGGAGACCCAGGAGGAGAAGGACGCCGTCATGGCAGAGCTGGACAAGATCATCGAGATCTGCGACAAGCTGCAGTGCAAGATGATCGTCGTGGTTCCTTCCATGGATATCGAGTGGTGTGAGCCCACCATCGATGACATCCGCAAGGACGCTGTCGAGGTCCTTCGCCAGATGGTCAAGAAGTGCGACCCTCACGGGATCAAGCTTTCCATCGAGTTCATCGGCCAGCCCACCATGACCATCAACCGCTTCGAGGACGCTCTGGCGATCGTCGAAGAGGTCGGTTCCCCTAACGTCGGCATCACTCTCGACCAGTATCACTTCCACGGCCAGGCTTCCTCCTTCGAGTCCCTCGAGAAGGCTGACGGCAAGCGGATCTTCATCTGGCACCTCAACGGTGTTGAGAATGTTCCCTGCGGCGCCAAGTACAACACGGACGAGAAGCGCCTGTGGCCCGATGAGCCCGGCGACTGCCTGCCTCACAAGAGATTTGCCGACACCCTCAAGAAGATCGGCTTCGAGGGCGACGTCTGCACCATGGAAGTCTTCCGCCCCGACTACTACAAGCTCAGCAATGAGGAGAACATCAAGCAGGCTGCAGAGCACACCCGCGCTCACGTTGCCAAGTACTGGGACAACTGATCCGGTGACCGGCCGAAGTGCGTAATTTTGCCGGCGCGGCAGCAAAAATGGTAAATAATCGGGCAATATCCGGCAAGAAATGCCGTTGTCTGAAAACCTCATATTTACTATAATAATACGCAGGAGAGGCGGCTGTCCGTGACCCGGGCAGCCGCTGTGCGGAAAACCCAATCTTTTCAACACCGGATGGAGGTAGATTCTATGAAGATAGCATTTGATGTTGACGTGCTCGCCAAGCAGATGAGCATCAAAGACATGGTCTACAAGGTGGCGGACTGGGGCTACAAATACATTGAGCAGTCCCCCCACCCCAGGATCAATCCTTTTTACAAGCACCCGCTCTTTTCCAAAGAGTGTGAGGCAGAGTACCGCCAGGCCCTGAAGGATACGGGCGTGGAGATCTCTTCCTTCATCGTTGTATACCGCTGGTCCGGCCCCACCGAGGAGCAGCGCCAGCACGCAGTCGCCAACTGGAAGAAGATCATCGAGATCGCCGTCAACATGGGCGTTCCGGTCATCAACACCGAGTTCTCCGGCGACCCCAACCAGCAGGAGATCTGCAACGGCATGTGGTTCCGCTCCATGGAGGAACTCCTTCCCATCATCGAGAAGGAAGGCCTGCGTGTCGAAGTGCAGTCCCACCCCTATGATTTCTGCGAGCTCAACGACGAGGCCTGCGACCTGGTCAAGTCCTTCCGCTCCCCCAACCTGGGCTATGTCTACAGCGCATCCCACGGCTTCTTCTATGATCAGGGCAAGGGCGATGTCCGCCACATGCTCAAGTATGCCGGCGACGAGCTGACCCACGTCCTCTTTGCCGATACCTACAACCAGACCAAGGACTGCCGCTACATCCTCAACCCGCCGTGGCTCAATGCCCGCGGCCGCGCGGATGTCACCATCCACCAGCACACCGCCATGGGCGAGGGCGAAGTGGACTTCCCCGGCATCTTCGAGACCCTGCGCGAGATGGATTTCGCCAACAGGCAGCTTAAGCCCGACGCTCCCAAGGTGGGCGGCGACAACATCGCCTGCGTCTCCTATTTCGGCTTCCCCGAGAAGATGGACAAGCAGGCTCCCGAGGCCAGAGAGATCATCGAGAGAGAGCTCCTTGGCAAATAATATGAACAGAGCATGAGCGCTGATAACGGAAGCTTTGCGCCCTTTTCTGACGACGACCTGCGTCCCGAAGGAGAAGAGATCCGTTTCCGCCAGAGTGCGCCGTGATCCATAAGCCTTTATACAGCTTTATAAAGAAAAGAGCATCCTCCGCGGTGCTCTTTTCTTTATGTCCCCCCGGGGATACCTTGTGGTATAATGGTTACAGCCCGGGCCGGCGCACTGCAGCCGCGGCCCTGTCTGTATGCGGATAATTGGAGGAGTTGAAAACATGTATGATGTAACGGTGATCGGCCCCGCTCTGGTCGATATCCTGGCCTCTCCCTTTGACCGGGAGGCCCTGGAAAAGGATTCAAGATATCTCGATGTGATCAGGATGTCCTACGGAGGGGATGCGCTGAATGAGTCTGTCGTCCTGTCCAGGCTGGGAAAAAAGGTCCAGCTGATCAGCAAGGTCGGGAGCGACGAATCCGGCAGAAGCGTGCTGGAGTATATAAAGGAAAACGGCATTGAAACGGATGATGTGATCATTGAAAAGGAGCTGAACACATCGATCAATATTGCCCTGATCGGCAGGGACGGCAGCAGGAAGTTCCTGATGGATCCCGACAGCAGCCTGCGGCACCTGAGCCTGGAGGATGTCCTGCCCGGGCTCCAGAATTCCGCACAGATCGTCAGCTTTGCCAGTATGTTCATTTCTCCCCTGTTCACGATCGACAGCATGAAGGCCCTGTTCTCTCAGATCAGGGCCATGGGGAAGACCCTGGTCGTCGATGTGACCCGGGCCAAAAATGGTGAAAAGCTGGAGGACCTGAAGGAGCTTCTGCCCTACATGGATGTCTTTGTCCCCAATGACGAGGAGATCAGCTCTCTGACAGGAGAGTCCGATCCTGAAAAGAACGTGCGGATCCTGCTGGATGCGGGTGTAAAGACCCCCGTCGTCAAGATCGGCGGCAGGGGCTGCCTTGTCGGCACGCAGGAGGGGATCTTCCATGTGCCCTCTGTTCCGGGGGTCAGCTGCGTGGATACCACCGGGGCCGGAGACACCTTTGCGGCCGGCTTCATCGCGGGCCTGTGTGAGGGCAGGAGCCCGGTGGACTGTGCCAGACTGGGCTGTGCAGCCGCGTCCTGCTCGATCGAAGAGGTGGGCGCGGTGAACGGAGTCAGGTCTCTGGACCAGGTCCTGGACCGCCTCGGACGGATCCCTGAATAAAAGCGGGAAGGCAGGTAAAATAGCATAATTTTATTTGCTGAAATTGTGCATTATGGAGAAATGTAATTTGTTTGAAAATACAACTTGCACGCAAAGGGCGTGCGTGCTATCATAAAACTACAAACGAAAAGCAATTAAAGCACGCATAATGCACGCATGGCGTTACGACCGGCAAATCACCTGTAAGCTCATCGCGAAATGGAGGGGTACCATGAACTATATTGATTTTGATGAATCCAGAGAGTTTGATCTGATCCTGCTTGGCAGAGTGGGAATTGATTTCAACCCTGCCTATAGTGAAGAAGTCAAGGAGGATTTCAAGCCTCTGAAGAAAGTCCACTACTTTGAGAAATTTGTCGGCGGTTCTCCTGCCAATATCGCAGTCGGCGTGACCCATCACGGGATGAAGGCCGGCTTTATCGGCAAGGTCTCCGATGACCAGTTCGGCGATTTCGTCGTGGATTATTTCAATGAGCAGGGCATCGACACCTCCAACATCTCCAGGTGCACGAACGGCGAGAAGCTGGGCCTGACCTTCACCGAGATGCGGTCCCCGATCGAGAGCGATATCCTCATGTACAGAAACCGCGTCGCGGACCTGCAGCTGTCCGTCGATGATATCAAGGAGGACTATATCAGGAGAGCCAAGGCCATCCTGATTTCCGGAACCGCTCTTGCGGAGAGTCCCTCCAGAGAGGCTGCCCTCAAGGCCGTCATGCTGGCCAGAAGGGTCGGCACCAAGATCATCTTTGACATCGACTACAGAAACTACAACTGGAAGAAC
>DGRU01000061.1 GCA_002390025.1 Lachnospiraceae bacterium UBA4380 | reverse complement strand
CCGCTGCCGCAGGGGCAGGGGTCATTGGGGTAGATCTTCTTGTCAGAGCGGCGCTTGGGCTGCTTGACAGCGGTGTCGTCCTTGTTGGTGCCGGTGGCCTTGGCGACTTCCTCGCGCTCGACCTTCTGTTCCACCTTGACATGGAAGAGGACGCGGATGGTCTCCTCCATGATGTTGCGGGTCATCTCGTTGAACATGTCATAGCCGGCCATCTTGTACTCGACAAGGGGATCGTGCTGGCCGTAGGCCTGCAGGCCGATGCTCTGGCGCAGCTGTTCCATGTCGTCGATGTGGTCCATCCACTTGCGGTCGACGACCTTGAGGATGACGACGCGCTCGAGCTCGCGGACTGCCTCGGGCTCGGGGAATTCAGCTTCCTTGGACTCGTAGAGGGCCACTGCCTCTTCCTTGAGCTGCTGCTTGAGTCCGTCGCGGGTGCGCTCGCGGATACGTCCGCGGTTCACGATCTGGAGCGGAATGGTGGGCAGCAGGAGCTCGTTGAGCTCAGTGAGGTTCCAGTCATCGCTGTCGATATCATCGCTGATACAGGTGTCGACAGTCCCGTCGACGAAGTCTGTGATCATGTTGAAAACGCTGTCGCGCATGCTCTTTCCGTCAAGGACTTCACGGCGCTGGGCGTAGATGATCTCACGCTGTTCGTTCATGACCTGGTCGTAGTCGAGCAGGTTTTTGCGGATGCCGAAGTTGTTGTTCTCAATCTTCTTCTGGGCGCCCTCGATGGCCCTGGACAGAGACTTGTGTGTGATCTCCTGATCCTCGGGAATGTTCAGGGCATTGAACATGGCCGTCATGCGGTCCGATCCGAACAGGCGCATGAGGTCGTCCTCCAGAGAGATGTAGAAACGGGATTCGCCGGGGTCTCCCTGACGTCCGCTTCGGCCGCGCAGCTGATTGTCGATACGGCGGGACTCATGGCGCTCCGTACCGATGATCTTGAGGCCGCCCGCAGCTCTCGCCTCTTCGTCGAGCTTGATATCCGTACCGCGGCCTGCCATGTTGGTCGCGATGGTGACAGCACCGTGGCGTCCTGCCTCGGCGACGATCTCCGCCTCCATCTCATGGAACTTGGCATTGAGTACGTTGTGGGGAATGCCCTCTTTCTTGAGCATTCTGGAGACTTCCTCGGAGACCTGGATGGTAATGGTGCCGACCAGGACGGGCTGCCCCTTCTGATAGGCTTCCTTGACAGAATTCACGACGGCGCGGAACTTCTCTTTTTTCGTCTTATAGACAGCATCCTGGTCGTCGAAACGGATGACAGGCCGGTTGGTCGGGATCTCGATGACATCCATGCCGTAGATCTCGCGGAATTCGCGCTCCTCGGTCAGAGCGGTACCGGTCATGCCGCACTTCTTGTCGAATTTATTAAAAAAGTTCTGGAAGGTGATAGTAGCAAGTGTCTTGCTCTCGCGCTTTACCTTGACGTGCTCCTTGGCCTCGATCGCCTGGTGCAGACCGTCAGAGTAACGGCGGCCGGGCATGACACGGCCGGTGAACTCATCGACGATCAGGACCTGGTCGTCCTTGACGATATAATCGTGGTCGCGGTGCATGAGGTTATGGGCGCGCAGGGCCAGGATGATGCAGTGCTGGATCTCCAGGTTTTCGGGATCCGCCAGGTTGTTGATGCGGAAAAATTTCTCGACCTTGCTGACACCCTCTGCCGTCAGGTTGACCAGCTTGTCCTTCTCATTGACGATAAAGTCGCCGGTCTCCTCGCGCTCGATACCCATGATGGCATCGATCTTGGACAGGTCCTCCACGTCCTCGCCGCGCTTCATCTGGCCAGCCAGAATATCGCACGCCTCGTAGATCTTGGTGGATTTGCCGCTCTGACCGGAGATGATCAGGGGAGTTCTCGCTTCATCGATCAGGACGGAGTCGACCTCGTCGATGATGGCGTAATGGAGCTCGCGGATAACCAGCTGCTCCTTGTAAATAGCCATATTGTCACGGAGGTAGTCGAATCCCAACTCGTTGTTGGTCACATAGGTGATGTCACAGGCATAGGCTTCCTGACGTTCCTTGGGGGTCATGCTGTTCAGGACGACGCCGACGCTCATTCCCATAAAACGATAGACCTGTCCCATCCACTCCGCGTCACGCTTGGCCAGATAATCGTTGACCGTGACGATGTGGACACCGCGCCCTTCAAGGGCGTTGAGGTAGGCGGGCATGGTTGCCACCAGGGTCTTTCCTTCACCGGTACGCATCTCGGCAATGCGTCCCTGATGCAGGATGATACCGCCGATCAGCTGCACGCGGAAGGGCTCCATATCCAGGGCGCGGCGGGCACCCTCACGGACTGCCGCATAGGCCTCTACCAAAAGGTCATCCAGCGTCTCACCATCCTGAAATCTCTTTCTGAACTCCTCTGTCTTGCCGCGCAGTTCTTCATCAGTCAGAGCCTGCATCTGCGGACGGAGTGCTTCAATCCGGTCGACCAGCGGGCGGATCCTCTTGACCTCGCGCTCACTGTGTGTCCCGAACAATTTGTCTGTTAATCTGGACATAATCTTCCTCTCAAATGTATTTTACAAGCCTTCAGCAATGGACATGAACTATTGTGCATACAGAATTAATCATAGCATAGTTCTATGAAAAAGAACATACCGCTCTTATTCGCGGTTGAGCCTATTCAGTATTTTATGCAGAAGAGCATGCATCATGGCGCCCTCCTCCGGACTCAGATCCACGCAGCAGGCCATCTGCTCGGGAATCGCCAGTGCCCTCTCCCGCAGACGCATCCCTTCCTCGGTGATCGTCACGGACAGATTGCGCTCATCGGTCCGGGAGCGCCCCCGGTGAATATATCCCTTTGCCTCCAGCTTCTTCAGAACCGGCGTGAGTGTCCCCGAATCCAGGAACAGACACTTGCCGAGCTCCTTGACATTCATTTCCGTGTGCTCCCACATTGCCATCATCGTGATGTACTGCGTGTATGTCAGATCCAGTTCATCCAGCATGGGCTTGTATCTGCGGATGATTTCCTTGGAGCATGCATACAGGGGAAAGCACAGCTGGTGATCCAGCAGCAGGCAGTCAAATCTATGATCAGCTTCAGCCATTATAACCCTCCGTTATGAAGAAATTTTAATTGAGCAATTAAATTTATCACAATTTAATTGTTTTGTCCAGACATACAGGACTTATTACAGGGCCGGCCGCATGAAAGTTTTTAAGTCAAAAAAAGCCCCCGCCGGCACTCCGGTGGGGGCAAAAGACCGTTTTACGGTGCATATTCAAACTCTTTTTCAACGATCAGTACGGGCTTGCTCTTTGTCTTGTTGTAAACCTTGACCTTGCCCTTGATCGATGTGATATCGGAGTTATTGTAGATTCCCTGATCCTGCAATGCGTCAGTCATAAAGACGACATCGGAATAGCCGAGTGTTCCGGGCAGGACCGCTTCCTCATAATCCGTTTTCACGGGTTTGCCGTTGATCGTCACATCGGACCAGGTAAAGTTGAGCGTACCTCCGGACCTGTTCTCCAGATAGCAGTTGACGGCATAGCCGCCCTCGTACTCCGGATCCGTGCCCTGGATGAGATAGGCGCAGGCATTGTTATTATAGACCGCGTACTCGTTTTCCACGGCCTTTCTGGCCATGGCCTTGACCTGGACTGCCTTTTTTCCGGTCGGATAGACCTTGGCCATCAGTCCCTTCTCCATCACCTTCTCATTCGCGCCGTTGGTCACTCTCATCTGCAGGATCATCTCGTCAACAGAGGAGATCCCGGAACGCTCCAGATCCTGAGGACTGATCTTCATCTCCGTCTCCAGAGTCTCCCTTCTGTCCAGGGAAACACTCCAGTTGGGATGTACGATATATTTGTTGAGGACACATTTGTCCTCTCCGATCACGATCTCGTGCCTGGTCTTGTTCTCGCACTGCAGATAGACGGTGAAACCGGTCATATCCGCCTTGTAGCCGGTAATCTTTACCTTGGCGTTATCGGTGTCCATGATCTTTTTGGTCTCTTTGGAATAGTCCACGTCCTCGTCAAGGATACCCTTTTTATAGCCAAGGATCTGGTTGATATCATCCATGCTGGACCGCTCGAAGCGCATCTCCCCGCCGTCCTGGTTGTAAACGCTGAGTTTGTCGTCATCCACGTCATAAGTCATCCATGCGTAGTCAAGGATCATACCGTACTCATCCCAGGTTCCCTCCAGCTCATCGTCAAACAGGGAGAACTTGACCGTGCCATTATCGCGAAACTTCATATACATGACAACACCGAGAGCCTCATAATTCTCGACATCGTCTTTGCTCATGACATCTTTTTTGCCTGTGATCTCAATCAGCTTCCACACACCGACTACATCATCCCGATCGTCCGCAAATGCAGTCACACTGACTCCGCAGATGGTAAAAACCATGATGAAAGCCAACAGCAAGCTTAAAAGTTTTCTCATTATTATCTCCATTATCTCCTGTCTTAAAAACAGCTGCAACGAATTTAACATTACCAGTATAGCCTAATCTTTTCGTCTTTGGAATAGAAAAAATGCTGTATCCCGTCATTTTCAGGTGCAAAGAGTGCTTATTTATGCCCGCAGCAGGAGCCGGAAAGATCCTGTTCCCGCCTGCTGCAGGGTACGGAAAGAGCCGGTTTACATATGCGGCAGGATCTGCGAAGAACCGGTTCTCACCCGCTGCAGAGTCTGGAAAGAGCCGGTTTACATATGCGGCAGTATTTGCAGAGAGCCGGTTCCAGCCGGCACCGGGGTCCGGAAAGACGGTTCACATACACAGCAGGGTCCGGCATGTAAGCGGAATGCAGCTGATGCAGCAATAGAAAAGCCGGCCCGTTTTGCGCCGGACCGGCTTTCCTGTAGTTGGGGACCGTCAGTTCATACGAGACCGTCCCGTCACTGTCCTCTGTCTCCACGGGGCCGGTCAGGACAACTCCTTCCGGAATCGGCTGCTGCTCCGTTCCCATCAGCCTTATGGCCCCGTTTTACTGACGCTGAAACGGATGTAGCCGGACAGATCTTCATAACCGGACAGGGCCGCCTTTTCTCTGAGCTCATAGGTTCCGGCCGGGAGGCTGTTTAGACCTGGTCCTCCCGCCTGCCGGGCATCCGGTTTCAGTCAATGTCAGGGGAACAGTCCATGCTCTTTTTCATTTGCGGCCATGGCACTTCTTGTATTTTTTCCCGGAGCCGCAGGGACAGGGATCGTTGGGCATGATCTTCCTGGTATTTCTCTTGTATGTGACTCCTCCCTCGGCAATATAGACAGGCTGTTTACGGGCGGTTTTCATCTCCTTAAATGACTGCTCCAGTTCCGCGATGATCTCTTCTCTTCCGGCCTTCACCGCTTCTTCCTGCTCCAGGCAGTCCAGGATCTTCTCTCTCATCTTCTCGGGGCCCAGAGACTGCAGCTGATCGAGGAATGTCACGGCACATGCATAGGAATGGGGGTACTGTTCCGCTGCATACAGGAGCATGGACGCATATTCGTCCGCACATCCGGACAGATACCACTCGTAGGAAAGCCTGGTCATGCGCAGAGCCTCGCTGCCGCTGCCGTTCAAATCCCCCGCCTGGGAAGACAGGAAGGATTCCATGAGGGCATCGATCTTTTTGTCTTCGTGATAGCGGTAGGACTCCTCCGCCCGGTAGGCGCTCTCAAGAATGATGTATCTGGGGCTGTCCAGCAGATATCCCGCCTGCTCCACGTCCCTGACAAACTGTACAAACAGTCCGCGGAAAGAGGGAACTGTCAGAAGGGTGCTCCAATAGGCGATGTTGTTTGCCAGATGGTCCTTCATTTCCGGAGTCATATCTGCGATTTCCAAAAAGTTCCTGTAGGCGTCCAGATCTGCCGAAAGCTCGCTGAGATAAAGCGCGGCATCCAGATAGATCAGGTTGCAGAAGCAGCCGTCCAGAATTATCTGAGAGGCCATCTCTTTTGTCTCCTCCCACCTGGTGACCTCTGCGCGGAAGGCGTCCCGGGCCTTTTGCCTGTTGCCGGTTTTCTGCCAGCAGTCTCCCAGAGTGGAGTAGTAAAAAGGATGATAATCCTTTTCAGGATCCGTTTTCTGCAGTTCTCTGAGCGCGTCATGATATTTGCCGAGCGCGTGACAGGCAATGCCGTGCTCTATACGCTCGTAATTGCGCTCCGGCTCTTTCTCCAGGAGTTCGCGCAGGGTCTGCTCCGCCTCTTCGTACTTCCTCTGCGACAGCTGTGCTCTCCCCAGAAGGCCCAGAGCTTCTGCGTTGCCCGGATATTTGGCAAGTATGTCCTTACAGAGTTTCTCCATCTCTTCGTACTTTTCTTCATATTCACAATAGAGCACCTGGCGGATCGACTCACGGGTCAAAAGCGGAAGCTGTGCAGTATATTCATCCACTGCCTGCACAAACTCATTGAATTCAGGTTTTACAATCACATGATTTTTGCTGGCTGCCATATATTTATTCCCTCCCGGTAAAACAGGTACACAGTCTGTATGTACGATAGTGAACCGGCAGCATCCTGCATGGAAACATCCTGCATAGAAGCATCCTGTATACAGCTGCGGTTCAGAACACATCCAGTTTAACAGGGAATGCCAGCACTAGCAAGGTCGGCACTGTACAAAGACTGTTGCAAATCTCCTTAACTATCAGCTGCTATTCATGAAAATGAGAGTAAGCGTCAAATAGTTGGTGT
>DGRU01000213.1:8826-21874 GCA_002390025.1 Lachnospiraceae bacterium UBA4380 | reverse complement strand
GCGGCAGCGAGCGCGACATCAAACGTGCCTGCCCCGGAGCAGCTGTGAAAAAAGGTCTTTCCATCACCGGAAGCCAGGCGGCCAATTCAAAGGGCAGCTTGCAGCGCTGGCTGTCTGCCAACGGTCTTCTGTAAGGAGGGGCATATGGAATACAAACAGGGATATGTATATGAACTGATGGACCAGGGCGGTCCGACAGATAATCGCGAGCCTTACTTCAAAGAGGCAGTCGATGAGATGATGAGGGCGCGGACACTCTGCGCCAGGGCAAACGCGGCAATGCCGGATGATCCGGCTTATGTCTCTTACCTGGAAGAACTTTTTGGCAGGAAACTGGATGATGTCCGCATCCTGACGCCCTTTATCTGTGATTTCGGGAACAGGGTCAAATTCGGAAAGGGCGTGTTCCTCAATCATTCCGCCATTCTCTCTGCCTCAGGCGGTATTGAGTTCGAGGACGGCGTCATGTCCGCACCGGGACTTCGGATCGCGACGATCAATCACGACATGAACGAGCGCCATACCATTTACACCTATGGCAGGGTATTGGTCAGGAAAAATGCATGGCTGGGCATGAACGTCACAATCTGCCCCGGCGTAACAATCGGAAAATATGCCGTTGTCGCAGCCGGTGCTGTCGTTACCAAAGATGTTCCCGACTATGCCGTTGTCGGCGGTGTGCCCGCCAGGGTTATCAAATACCTTGATCCCTCAGAGCAGAAGGAATGAACAGGGAATGAGTATGGATTAGAAGACATGATCCTTCAGAACGGAAGGATGGAACAGGGAATGAGCATGGACGAGAAGGAATTGATTCGCGGGCTTTACAAAAAATATTGGCGGTACATGATTGATAAGGATGCAGAGGGACTGCGGAGCCTGATGGCCGGGGACTATTATCTTCTCCATATGACCGGTTTAAAGCAGTCAGCAGAAGTCTTCCTGAGAGGACTTCTTGACGGGACATTCAACTATTATTCTGCAGAACATGACAGCATTGACGTCAAAATCGACGGCGACAGGGCATCGATGACCGGCCGCAGCCGTGTAGTGGCTGCTGTGTATGGCAGGAGAAGGAGCAGCTGGCGGCTGCAGGGAGATTTCACCCTGCGAAAGGAAGAGGGAGTCTGGCGCTTTTCCAGCTCCAGAGCATCGACATATTGAATCGACATATTGTGGAGGATCAACATGGAATACATTAAGCTGAACAATGGACTGAATTGCCCGGTCGTAGGAATCGGAACCTTTATGCTCTCCCCGGCGGAAGCAGAGAACAGTGTCCGGGAGGCACTGAAAATGGGCTATTCTCTGGTGGACACTGCAAACGCCTATGTCAATGAGCGTGCGGTGGGACGCGGAATGAAGGAAAGCGGTGTAAAGCGCGAGGATGTTTTTCTCTCTACCAAGCTCTGGCCAAGCGAATATGAAAACCCCAACGCTGTGGATGAGACACTGGAGCGTCTCGGCGTGGAATATGTGGATCTGCTCTACATCCATCAGCCTGCGGGAAACTGGCTGGCAGGATACCGGCAGCTCGAGAAGGCTTACAGGGAGGACAAAGCCAGATCGATCGGCATCTCCAACTTTGAAGGCAAGTATATGGAAGAACTGGAGACCAAGTGGGAGATCGTGCCTCAGTTCATCCAGGTGGAGGCCCATCCATATTTCACCCAGCAGGAACTCAGAAAGACCCTGGACAAGTACGACATCAAACTGATGAGCTGGTACCCGCTGGGACACGGTGATAAATCTCTGATCAATGAGCCGGTCTTCGCGGAACTTGGCAAAAAATATGGGAAAACCCCTGCCCAGGTCATTCTCCGCTGGCACACTCAGATGGGCTTTGCGGTGATTCCCGGCAGCCGGAACGTGGATCATATCCGGGACAATCTGAACATTCTGGACTTCACCCTGACCCAGGACGAAATGAAGCAGATCGCCGGGCTGGATAAAGGCGCGCGCTACTATCATCGCACAGATGAGCAGCTGGCCCAGTTTGCAGGCTGGAGGCCGGCCTTTGAGAAGGCATGAGGCTGTAGTACAGACTCGTTTGAGACGCCGGGCGTTTTCACGCGCTCTTAGCGTGAAAACCCATGTTGTACGGCAATTTATCTTTACAAATTTGACGATCGTCATTACAATGTATAAAAATTGATTGGATTATGACTTTATGCGGCAAAGGCGCCGTGAGAGGAATTCTCACTGCCTTTGCCGCTTTTTTTGATGCTATAGTCATTTTTTCAGGAGATCATGGTCGCATTTTCAGAGGTCATAGCCATTTTTTCATAGGTCATAGTCGTTTTTTCAGTGGCTATAGTCAAAGCTCAGGAGGTCATATATAAAGATATGTCAGGAAAAGATTCACTGCAGATTGCCCTGGCGGTTGCATCCTGCAGGTTTTCGCGTCGAATTCTGCGCGGGATAAACAGGGGCGGTACCTCTCTTCCGGGAAAACTTGCCATGTGGTTCAGGCGGGATATTTTAGCCATTGCATCAGAAGGTGTGGAGACCATCCTGGTAACAGGAACCAATGGAAAGACAACGACAGCAGCAATGCTGTCCCATGCGATGCAGGAGGCGGGCAGAGCTCCTTTATCTAACAGCTCGGGAGCAAACCTGCTTTCAGGAGTGACTGCGGAATTTGCGGCGGCAGCAGATCTGCGGGGACGTCCGCTGCGGGGGAGGAAGAACCCGGATCAGCCTGCAGATGCAGACATGGGCTCCGGCCAGTATGCGGTCATTGAGTGCGATGAGGGAGCTCTGCGTCATGTGGCCCCACTGCTGAAACCGCGAGTGATCGTGGTGACTAATATCTTCAGGGATCAGCTGGACCGCTATGGGGAAGTCATGCACACACTTGAGGCAATCCGGGAGGGAATCAGGCTTGCGCCGGAGGCGGTCCTGTGTCTGAATGCGGACGACTCGCTTGTCGCTTCCCTCGCGTTGGATGTCCCCAATCCGGTGATTTGGTTCGGTATGGAAGAGACTGCGGTTCAAAATGGAGACAAGGGACGGTTCTCTGTCTCCACCGGGGAGGAGACAGAGAACCGTCCCCTGTCTCCGAAGAACCGTCCCTTGTCTCCGGATTCTCCGGACAGGATCAGTGACGCGCGGTACTGCATCCGGTGCGGAAGGGAGTACACATATAGCTATCATACATATGCCCATCTGGGGGATTTCCGATGCCCCTGCTGCGGATATGCCCGTCCTCTGCCGGATATTGCGGTGACCTCTATCGACGGTATCAATGCTGTGGAATCCAGGGTATATATGCGCATTCCCGATAGAGAGCCAGCCCATAGGGATACTATCCCACAGGAAAGAGTCTCTGAGAAAAGTATTTCTCAGAAACTCCCTGTCCGGATTGCGCTGCCGGCAGTCTATAACATTTACAATGCAGCTGCCGCCCTTGCGGCTTATGCTGCGTTGAAGCTTCCCCTGCAGGAAATCCTGAAGGGACTGGAGCATATGAAGAGCAGCTTCGGCCGCATGGAACATTTTAACATTGGCAGAGTTTCCATACAGATGATCCTCGTGAAAAATCCGGCCGGCTGTAATCAGGCTCTGGACTATCTCTGCTCAATAAAAGAACCTTGTTCAATTGTCCTCTGCCTCAATGATCTGGATGCAGACGGACATGATATTTCCTGGATCTGGGATGTGGATTATGAAAAGCTCTACGGCCGCGGCAATATCCGCCGTATTCTTGTCTGGGGCAGGCGCGCGGAGGATCTGCAGCTGCGTCTGAGATATGCAGGCTTTGAGGAAAAGCGCATCCGGAGAGTACCGGAAAAGGAGTTAAAAAAGCTCCTTGACGTAATCTACAGGAGCCAAGTGCCTGTTTTTATCCTTCCGAATTATACGGCCATGCTGCCGCTCCGGGATGCCCTGCGCAGAGCGGCCGGGAAGGACTCTTTCTGGAAGGGATGAAACAGGAGGAAGGTGATGCGGGAGCACACCAAGTGCGAAGCGGTTCGTGGATTTACACCATATACATACATTTTACAGTTGATAGGAAAGGGTTAGAAAATGGAACTGAAGATCTGTCACCTCTATCCGGATGTCCTCAACCTGTATGGAGACAGGGGAAATATCCTCTGTCTGCAGAAACGCCTGGAGTGGCGGGGGATCGAATGCCGCGTGGAATATGTTAAGCTGGGTGAGAAAAGTGACCTGACAGGGTATGATCTTTTTTTCATAGGCGGAGGACAGGATTTCGACCAGGAGATCCTGCTGGAGGATCTGCGCATAAAGAAAGGTCCTGAGATACGGGCGGCCCTCGAAGACGGTCGGACATTTCTGTGTATCTGCGGCGGCTATCAGATGATGGGCCACTATTATGAGACAGCAGACGGTGAGAAATGCGAGTTTCTTGGTGCAATTGATTTCTGCACGGTCGGCGGCAAAAAGCGGATGATCGGGAACTATGCTTTCCGGCTCGGGGATGAGTCCGGCGGCAGTACGGTTGTCGGGTTTGAAAACCACAGCGGCCGCACCCGGCTGGGAAGCGGCGTCCGTCCGCTTGGAAAAGTACTGAAGGGATACGGAAATAATGGTAAGGATAAAACCGAAGGGGTGAGGTACCGCAACGCTTTCTGCACTTACAGCCATGGTCCCGTCCTGCCCAAAAATCCGGCCTTTGCAGACACACTTCTTGAGACGGCGCTCAGACGAAAATACGGAGCCTGTACCCTGGAACCGCTGCTGGATCAGTTCGAAAACCTGGCTCACGATTCAGTCCTGAAAAAAATCTGATTGATAAAAACTTTTTGATTGATAAAACTTTTTTATGCAGGAGATCGTCTTTTTCTTGTTTTCAGGCTAAAACGTGCGGACACTGACCGCCGGAACGAGAATCAACAAAATAAGGGGGCAGCGGCAGGAACGGAGATCAGTAAAAAAAGGGCAGCGGCAGGGATCAGAAAACAACCGGGACAGGCGAAAATATGTATAATTGTATACAAAAATTGATTGACATCCTGTTCTGGTCAGGTATAATAAGAAAACGAAAAGCAAAGGCGCTTGAAGCGACGGCACAGTCCGTCTCTTCAGGCGCTTTTTTTATTCTTTATTGCATAATGTCCGTTATTTCATAAGTGTTGTGGGATACGCGGGCAAAAACGGAGGTTATTATGTGTTCCATACTTGCTTACTGCAGCGGGCAGGCGGATCCGCAGCTTGTGGCGGAAATGCTTGCAAAGACAATCTCGAGAGGACCGGATGATACCAGGATCATGAAGACCGGAAACGGGTATCTGGGATTCAACCGTCTTTCCATCATGGGGCTTACACCGGAAGGCATGCAGCCCTTTGTCCTCAATGATAATGCTGTGGTCTGCAACGGGGAACTGTACGGCTTTCGCAAAATGCGGGAAGCCCTGAGAAAACGCGGATATTCTTTCAAAAGTGATTCAGACTGCGAGATCCTGCTGCCTATGTACAGGGAGTTCGGGACAGAGATGTTCCGCCTCCTGGATGCGGAGTTTGCCCTTGTCCTCTACGATGGACAGTCCCAGAGATACATAGCGGCACGCGACCCGGTCGGGATTCGTCCACTCTACTACGGGCAGGATGATCGCGGTGTCTATGTTTTTTCCTCGGAGCCCAAGAGCCTGGTCGGCGTCTGTGACAGGATCATGCCCTTCCCGCCCGGCCATTATGCCGTGATCGATGCAGGCGGTCCGGAGGAAGCCCATGGAGCAGAGGAGACCGTAAGCCACACCGGTATCAAACGGCACAGAACTGACAGCCCGGCAGAGGCAAAAAAGTCTCATGCAGACTCGAAAAAATCTCGTGCAGATGCCAAACGGTATAGTTCGGCAGATACCCGTGCGGCACAGCACATGGAGCTTCATGAATACCGCCGGATCTGGAAGACGGACCGGGTGTGTACAGACGATTTGGAAACGATTGCTGTACAGATCCGGGAAAAACTTCTGGCAGGCATTGAGAAACGCCTGGATGCGGATGCCCCGGTGGGCTTCCTTCTGTCCGGCGGACTCGACTCCTCCCTGGTCTGCGGCGCGGCGGCAAAGCTCCTGGACAAGCCTCTTCAGACTTTTTCCATCGGCATGGACCTGGATGCCATCGACCTCAAATATGCCCGTAAAGTGGCGGACTATATCGGGAGCGACCACCACGAAGTGATCATGACGCGCGACGATGTCATCGCAGCCCTGGAGCCGGTCATCCATGCCCTGGGAACCTGGGACATCACAACGGTCCGCGCCTCCATCGGCATGTATCTGGTCTGCAAGTGGATCCATGAAAACACGGATATCCGCGTCATCCTGACCGGCGAGATCTCCGATGAGATTTTCGGCTATAAATATACGGACTTCGCGCCTGACGCAGCCGCTTTTCAGGAAGAATCGGAGAAGCGGATCCGAGAGATTCACATGTACGACGTCCTGCGCGCGGACCGCTGTATCAGCGTCCATTCCCTGGAGGCCCGCGTACCTTTCGGAGACCTTGACTTTCTGTCCTACTGCATGGCAGTTGACCCCGAAAAGAAGCTGAACACTTACGGAATCGGCAAGTACCTTCTTCGCCATGCTTTCGAGCAGGATGATCTGATCCCGCGGGAGATCCTCATGCGTGAGAAAGCCGCTTTTTCCGATGCGGTCGGCCACTCCATGCGCCGCGATCTCATGGACTATGCGGAATCACTCTACACGGATGAAGAATACGAGACCAGGCGGCAGAAGTACACACATGCCATGCCCTTCACCAAAGAATCCCTGCTTTACCGGGAGATTTTTGAAAAATATTATCCCGGCCAGGCTCAGATGGTGGCGGACTTCTGGATGCCCAACAAGAGCTGGGAGGGCTGTGATGTCAACGATCCTTCCGCCAGTGTCCTCTCCAACTACGGCGCCAGCGGGATCTGATAAAACAGCGGAGCAGGCTGCAATCACCTGAAAGGCAGTTCATCAAATGCCGGACTCGTTTCAGCAATATCTGCATAGGGTATATCTGGCCGGCGTCCAAAACAAACTGCTTCGGCACAGGAGGTTAGTTATGTCAAGGAGTATTGACAGAAAAATCATTCTGGAGGACGGGAGAGAATTTTACGGATCTGCATTCGGCGCTTCCGGAGACAGAGTATGCGAGATCGTCTTCAACACTTCCATGGCGGGCTATCAGGAGATTTTGTCCGACCTGTCCTACACCGACCAGGCAGTCGTAATGACCTATCCGCTGATCGGCAACTATGGGATGGCGGCGGAGGACTATGAATCAATCGTTCCTTCGATTGGAGCCCTGATCGTGCGCGAATACAATGATGAACCTTCCAATTTCCGCAGTGTGAAGACGCTGGGAGAGGTGATGGAGGCCAGGGGGATTCCCGGGATCAGCGGCGTGGACACCCGTGCCCTGACCCGTTCGATCAGAGATTACGGAACAAGAAAGGCCCTGCTCACGGATGCGGAAATGCCTCTGTCCAAGGGACTTGAACTTCTGAACAGCACAGAGCTCCCGGCCGATGCAGTCTCCCGCGTCAGCTGCAGGGATCCGTGGATTTCGGAATCTCCCCTGACTGCGCTTAACCCTTTGGATTCCATGTCTTCTGCCGCGGGAAGACCTCTTCAGATCGCTGCTGTCGACTGCGGCATGAAGCGCAATATTGTCCGCTCCCTCAACCGCAGGGGCTGCAACGTGACGGTGCTGCCCTGGAATACGCCGGCAGACAGGATCCGGGAACTGCAGCCGGACGGAATCCTTCTGTCCAACGGACCGGGCGACCCCACAGATGTCCCGGAGACCATTGCAGCAGTCCGCTCCCTGATCGGAAGCTTCCCGATTTTCGGGATCTGTCTGGGCCACCAGATTCTATCCCTGGCCTACGGCGCCCGCACCTACAAACTCAAATTCGGCCACCGCGGCGGCAATCATCCGGTGAAAAACCTTCAGACTGGAAAAATCGAGATAACTTCCCAGAATCATTCCTATGCCATTGAAGAGGAGAGCATTGCAGATACCCCCCTTACAGTCACGCACGTCAATCTCCTGGACGGAACGATTGAGGGTGTTGCGTGTGCACGGGACAGAGCCTTTGGCGTACAGTACCATCCCGAGAGCGCGCCAGGCCCTCAGGACAGTGCCTATCTGTTTGACAGATTCCTGGAAATGATTCGGCGGTAACGATAAAAGGTTTAGAGACAGGGCTTGGAGAAGGGGACGGTTCTTTGTCTCTACAAACTCCCGCTTCCAAACCCCCGCCTACAATCCTGTCTCCCAAAAAGCTTCGGGTACTAAGTTTTTTTTCGGTGCCATTGACACCGCTTATTTCCCCTTTTTATAATCGATTCAGAAGCTCTTTTATAAGAGCGGGAATGTTATAGTATCTTGCCGGACGCCGGCCGGGCAGCAAAAGAAAAGCTGCCTGCAGGAATGGAAACTGGTATTTACCGGCTTTCTCATAGTCCGGGGAAGGTACATGACCAGAGAAGGAGGAATTGCTTTATGAAGATTCTCGTTTTGAACGGCAGCCCCCACAAGAGCGGAAATACCGCGGCGCTCGTTGATGCATTCAAAAAAGGTGCGGAAGCGGCAGGCCATGAGGTGGTCGTATGTCCCGTCGGAATCATGAAGATCAACGGATGTCTTGGCTGTGAGTACTGCCACACCAAGGGCGAAGGCGCCTGCATCCAGAAGGATGATATGCAGAATGTTTATCCGGAGCTTAACAGCGCCGACATGATCGTCCTGGCTTCTTCCGTACACTATTTCGGCTTTACCGGACAGATGGAGAGCACGATCTCCCGTTTCTATGCCGGCATGAAGCCTGCCAAAGCAACAAAGTACGCAATGATCCTGAGCTCCGCCTCCCCGGGTGTCACCGCAGGTATCGAGGCTCAGTATAAATGCATCCTGGCCATGTTCGGCGCAGAGGATGCCGGCATCCTTGCTGTAAACGGCGAGGACAACAAGAGCGAGGCTGCTCTTGCCAAGGCAGAGGCTCTGGGCAAGGGCCTGTAAGGGGCTGTGATGCTGCCCGGCCTGTTCCGCGTCTGCTGAACAGCAGTAAAGTATAAGAGCAGTAAATCATAATTGAACAATTACAAAGCAAAGGCGCTTGAAGAGACGGTGGATACCGTTTTTTCAGGCGCTTTTTTTCTGAAGGAGGCTCCACATGCCCAGAAGAAACGACATCCATAAAGTTCTCGTCATCGGCTCAGGCCCGATCGTGATCGGACAGGCGGCAGAGTTCGACTATGCCGGAACCCAGGCCTGCCTTGCCCTGAAGGAGGAAGGCTATGAGGTGGTGTTGTGCAATTCCAATCCGGCGACGATCATGACGGACACATCGATTGCGGACAAGGTGTATATGGAGCCGCTGACTCTGGAATACATAGCCAAGATCATCCGCTATGAGAGACCGGATGCCATTCTTCCCGGGATCGGAGGCCAGACCGGACTGAACCTGGCTGTGCAGCTGGAAAAGAAGGGAATTCTGGCGGAGTGCCGCACAGAGCTTCTGGGTACCGGGAGCAGTTCGATCGAAAAGGCGGAAGACAGAGAACTGTTCAAAGAACTCTGTCAGCAGCTCGGAGAGCCGGTTCTGCCCTCGGAAGTTGCCAACAGTCTGGAGGAAGGAAGTGATGCAGCCCGTAGGATCGGCTATCCTGTCGTTCTGCGCCCTGCCTTTACCCTTGGTGGAACGGGCGGCGGCTTTGCGGAGAGCGAAGAGGAGTTTGTCCCCCTCATGAAAAAGGCCCTTTCTCTGTCGCCTGTTCAGGAGGTCCTGATTGAAAAAAGTGTCCGCGGCTATAAGGAGATCGAGTACGAGGTGATGCGGGACAAAAACGATACAGCCATCACTGTCTGCAATATGGAAAACATCGATCCCGTCGGCATCCACACGGGGGATTCGATCGTCGTCTGCCCCTCCCAGACCCTGACCAACAGGGAATACCATATGCTCCGTGACAGCGCGCTGAAGGTGATCCGGGCCCTGGAGATCGAGGGTGGATGCAATGTGCAGTTCGCCCTGGATCCCCGGTCTTTTCAATACTATTTGATTGAAGTCAATCCCCGCGTTTCACGTTCTTCCGCTCTGGCTTCCAAGGCCAGCGGATACCCCATTGCCCGTGTTTCGGCCAAGATCGGAGTCGGCTATACGCTGGACGAGATCCCCCTGGCCAATACCTGCGCGGCTTTCGAGCCGACCCTGGACTACGTGGTCACAAAGATGCCCCGTTTTCCTTTTGACAAGTTTACGGACGCCAGGAATATTCTCTCCACCCAGATGAAAGCCACCGGAGAGGTCATGAGTATCGGAAGGACCATCGAGGAGAGCCTTCTGAAGGCGGTGCGGGCCCTGGAGACCGGACATTTTCATCTGTACGACCCCAAATTCGACAGCATGTCGAAGGAAGACCTGCTGCAGTACATACGCGAAGACAGGGATGACAGGATTTTTGCGATCGCCAAGTTGTTCAGGAATGTTCTGGTAAAAACAGCAGAGGGAGAGACAAAGCTGTTCAGAAGTGTCCCAGTAAAAACATCTGGGAAGGCAGGCTGCATAATAAAAACCGAGGAAGATGGAATGACCGTCAGCGCAGGAGATCCCGAAGGGGATGGAATGCCCGATTGTGCAGGCCGTGATTTTGAAACAGTGGAAAAAGAGGTGTTTTCCGCAACGAGGATCGACCCTCTGTTTATCCGCAAGATCCGCAATATTGTCCGGGAAGAGATGGTTCTGAAAGAGAATCCTGGTGACATTGAGCTGCTCAGAGAGGCAAAGAAAATGGGCTTCTGCGACCGGGAGATCGGTCTGCTCTGGGGCATGTCCGAAAGGAAAATATTCTCTTTGCGCCGGGACCGGGGGATCATGCCGGTCTATAAGATGATCGATACCTGTGCCTCTGAATTTGAGAGTTATGTCCCCTATTTTTACTCGACTTATGAGGAGGAAAACGAGTCCATGCCTGCCCCCAGGTCTTCCCGGCAGATTCGCAGGAAGGTCATCGTACTGGGCTCCGGTCCCATCCGCATCGGGCAGGGGGTGGAGTTCGATTATTCGACGGTCCATGCAGTCGGCACAATACAGAAGGCCGGCTTTGAAGCCATTATCATCAACAACAATCCGGAGACCGTGTCCACAGACTATACCTGTTCCGACAAGCTCTATTTTGAACCGCTGACGGTAGAGGACGTGATGAATGTGATCGAGATGGAGAAGCCGGAGGGAGTCATCGCGACTCTGGGCGGCCAGACAGCCATTAACCTGGCGGGACCTCTCAGCGAGCGGGGCGTCCGGATCATCGGTACAGACTGCAGGGCGATCGATCTCGCCGAAAACCGAGATTCATTCGAAAAACTTCTTGAAAAACTGAAGATCCCCCAGCCAAAAGGGCATGCAGTTACTTCGGTTGAGGAAGGAATTCTGGCAGCCCGCCGGATTGGTTACCCTGTTCTCGTTCGTCCAAGCTTTGTCCTGGGAGGCCGGGCTATGCAGATCGTGGGCAAGGAGGAGGAACTGTCTGAATATCTCAGGACGGCGGTGGAGATTGACGTCGACAAGCCGGTCCTGGTAGATCACTATATCCGCGGCAGGGAAGTCGAGGTGGATGCTGTCTGTGACGGCAGGGACGTTTTTGTGCCGGGCATAATGGAGCTGGTCGAGCGCACCGGCGTGCACTCGGGAGACTCCATCAGCGTCTATCCTCCCTTCAGTATTCCGGTTGTGGTAAAAGAAACCATTCTCGATTATACGAGACGCCTGGGACTGGGGATCGGCATCCGCGGTCTTTTCAACATACAGTTTATTGTAGACCGGGAGAACCGTGTTTTTATCATTGAGGTCAATCCCAGATCTTCCAGGACGGTCCCTTTTCTTTCGAAAGCGACCGGATACAGCCTGGCGGATATGGCGACGCTGGTCAGTCTCGGCGTCTCATTAAAGGACCAGGGTATCACGCAGGACATGCTCAGCGGGCGGAAAGCGGATCACAGGGAGAAAAGCAGATACGGGGTAGACGCAGAGACCGCTTCGGCACGGTATCCCTCCCCGCAGCTGTCCATGGCCATGTATCCCAGGGAAAAGGATCGTTTCTATGTCAAGGCACCGGCTTTTTCCTTCTCCAAGCTCCTGGGCATGGATGCCTATCTTTCTCCTGAGATGAAGTCCACGGGAGAGGCCATCGGCTATGACAAAAAGCTCCACCGCGCCATGTACAAAGCCCTGATCGCCTCCGGTGTCCGCCTGCGCAGCTACGGCACTGTCGTCGTGAGCGTCGCGGATGAAGACAAACTGGAGACCATTCCCCTGGTCCGGCGCTTCTATGACATGGGATTCAATATAGAGGCCAGCACTCTGACCGGCAAGTACCTGAAAAACGCAGGCATCCGGACAAGGATCCGCCGCAAACCCAGCGAGGGCAGCGAGGAAATCCTGGAATCGATCCGGGCAGGCTATGTGAGCTATGTCATCAATACACGAGCCATTCTTTCAGGGGTGCATTACGGCGACGGCATTCGCATCCGAAGCTGCGCCGCCCAGAACAATGTACCCATGCTGACCTCCCTGGACACCGTCCGCATGCTGCTCGATGTCCTGGAGGAAGTGACCATGGGTATATCCACGATCGACGCTGTGTAGCAGATGCCTGAGTGACGGTGTCTATGGGCATATCCACTGACGGTGTGCAGTTAATACCTGAGTGACGGTGACCGCAGATCTGTCTGAGATTGACGCTGTTTAATTGAGTGAAGAATTAAGGGAGGGGAGGTGCCATATGGCGGCATTTGAGAAAACCAGGTCAGGAATTCCTGCCATGGATGATGCATTGCATTTTATCCGTCTTGGAGACAATGTGGTCTGGCAGGTCAGTTCACTGGAAGAATTCCGTGCCGTTGCGGTCCCGTTTGCGGAGCAGGCGATCCGGGACGGAAGGAACCTTTTGTACATCCGGTTTGCGGAGCATGAACCGATTCTTCCCCAGATGGAGGGACTCAGGATCGTACATGTCCCGCTTTCCCACCGCTTTGAGACCTTTACGGTAGAGATCCACAATATCATTGAAAAAGAAGGATATGATGC
>DGRU01000213.1:2733-8776 GCA_002390025.1 Lachnospiraceae bacterium UBA4380 | reverse complement strand
ATGATGCCTTCTATGTTTTTGACTGTCTCTCAGAACTGGAAGCAGCCTGGGCGACAGACCTTCTGATGGGAGATTTTTTCCATCTGACATGCCCTTTTTTGTTTATTCTGGATACTGTGGCCTATTTTCCTGTGCTGCGGGGCCGGCACTCCTTTGATGCCATAGCCAAGATCAGGGATACGACCCAGCTGTTTCTGGATGTATTCCCCAACGAGGACCTGCCCTCCTCCATGTATGTGCGCCCCAAAAAGGTCTGGCGCCGCGAGTCAGCCACCATGTTCCTGCCGCATCTGTTTGAGCCGGCTAAAGGGACTTTTGTGCCGGAGACCGACGGCGTTCGCATGAGCCGCTTTTATCAGCGGATGAACAAGGCCAATGCGGCAGTCAACCAGAGTATGGACAGCTGGGAGCGCTTTTTCCAGCGTACAAAGATCAAATATGAAAACGGGCTGGATGTCTCCGAAGAATGCAGCAGGATCTGCAACATCATGCTGACAAGAGATGAGAGGCTCCGGGAACTGATCAAGGAGCATTTCAGGCCGGAAGACTATTTTGAGATCCATGACAGGATGGTGGGCACAGGCATGATCGGGGGCAAGGCCACCGGCATGCTGCTCTCAAGGAAGCTTACGGAAAATCTTCGTCCGGATATTTACAGCCGCATCGAGCCCCACGACTCTTTTTACATCGGATCGGATGTTTTTTACACCTATATCGTGGACAACGGATTCTGGGATCTGAGAGTGCGCCAGCGCACCGAGGAGGGATATTTTACCCTTGCCGGAGAGGCGGAGCAGAAGCTTCTGAGCGGCCGGTTTTCGGACGCAATGGAAGAGGAATTCCGCAGGATCCTGGAGTATTACGGGAGCGATCCGGTCATCGTGCGCTCCAGTTCCATTCTGGAGGACGGTTTCGGAAATGCCTTTGCGGGAAAATATGAATCGGTGTTCTGTGCCGGCAACGGGTCTCTGGAGGAGAGACTGGAGACCTTCGAACAGGCAGTCCGGACAGTCTATGCCAGCACCATGGGCCTTTCTGCCCTCGACTACCGCAAGCGCAGGGGACTGGACAAGAGGGATGAACAGATGGCCATTCTGGTCCAGCGGGTTTCCGGTTCTCGCTACCAGGATTTCTACATGCCCTGCGCGGCGGGCGTGGGCTATTCCATCAGCCCCTACCGCTTCAGCCCTGAACACCCCAGTCAGGGAATGCTGCGCCTGGTCATGGGACTGGGGACTGCTGCCGTGGACCGGCGCACAGGTTCCTACCCCCGCATGGTGATGATGGAAGATCCCACAAAAGTGACTCTGACCTCCTCCTCGGACAAGCATCAGTTTTCCCAGCGCCTGGTGGATGCCGTGCTTTTTTCGTCCGGAGAGGTGGAGGGACTGGATCCGGACTTTGTCCGCAAAGAGATCCCGGCTTATATGACCCGTCTGCTCCTTTCCCACGACTGGGATGCGGAGCGGATCTTCACGGACCGCGGCGAAAACCGGCAGATTTTCTATGTCTCCTGCGACGGTCTGGTAAAAAACAGACAGCTCATGGATGACATGCGCGGCATTCTTCAGCTCTTGAAGGAAGCTTATGTCTATCCCGTGGATATAGAGTACACGATCAACGTCGCCCCCTCGGGGGATTACGTGATCGACCTTCTGCAGTGCCGGCCTCTCCAGCAGACTAAGGAGGGGGATGCGGTCGTCATACCGCAGACGCCGGAAGATCAGATCCTCCTGGAGACCAGGGGTGTTTCCATGGGCTTTTCCCGCACCTTCCCCGTGGACCTGGTCGTCTACATAGACCCGATTCGCTACTACGAGATGCCTTACCGGGATAAATTCCGGGTGCGGGATCTTTTGTCCGCAGTTAACTGGAAACTCCGCGGGCAGGGAAAACGCATGCTGCTCCTAACGCCGGGACGCATCTGTACCTCTTCGGCGGAGCTGGGCGTGCCGTCCGCCTTTGCGGACATCAGTGAATTTGACATGATTGCGGAGATCTCCGAGACCAGGGCTGGTTATGTGCCGGAGCTGAGCTACGGCAGCCACATTTTCCAGGATCTGGTGGAAGCGGAGATCCTCTATACAGCGGTTTTTGAGACACAGACTACCCTGCATTTTGCCCCGTCCCTGCTGCAGCCGTTTGCGGCTTCTCTGTCCGGCTATGCCAAAGATACAGGGGGACTGGAGGGGCTGGAAACGATTCTGCAGGTCTACAAGACTGAGGACAGCGGCCTGACGCTCTACTATGACATGTCGCAGGAGCATCTGCAGGTATCTTTTCAGACTGAAAAAGAATAAACCGGCAGGCGGGCAGGATATTGACCCTGCAGGCTTTTGTGCAGTATTCACAAGATTATTAAAAAGAATGATTGTATTATTGTATACGATATTCTTTGACATTTCCGGGGAAAGGGGTATAATACTCACATACAGCAAGGGCGCTGCGGGAAAACCTGCAGCGCCTTTTCTGTTGTCAGCCGGCTTGTAGCTGAAAACCCCAAACCCCCGGACAAAGAAGTCCGGATCCTGTGCATACGGGATCCGGGCTTCTTTTTTGCAAAAGGGGAATTGGACTTCTTCTTTGAAAAAAAGAGATCCCGGACTATTTTTGCAAAAGGAAACCAGTACATATTTTGCAAAAGAAATCCGGACTTTTTCTTTTCAAAAGAGGATCGTCGCTCGGAAAGTGAGGAAAACACTATGGATTACAATGTATCAACTGTCACCTGGGTATTGATCGCAACGGCTCTGATTTATTTTATGCAGGCCGGCTTTGCGCTCTGCGAGGCAGGTCTGACCAGGGCCAAGAACACGGGCAATATCCTGATGAAAAACATGATGGACTTCTGTATCGGAACGCCTTGTTACTGGCTGGTCGGCTTCGGGCTTATGTTCGGCAGCACCTCTCCGCTGATCGGCCGTCTGGATCCTATGATCCGGGGGCTCTACGGGGCAGAAAACACGGTCGTGCCGCAGACCATGCCGCTCTGGTGCTATGTGATCTTCCAGACAGTCTTCTGCGCGACGGCTGCAACCATTGTCTCGGGCTCCATGGCAGAGCGGACCAATTTCAAGGCCTACTGCCTCTATTCCGCGGCCATTTCCCTTCTGGTCTATCCAATCGGCGGACACTGGGCCTGGGGCGGCGGCTGGCTGTCCGGACTGGGATTTCACGACTTTGCCGGAAGCGCGGTCGTGCACAACGTAGGCGGCGTCATTGCCTGTCTGGGTGCCTGGATGCTGGGTCCCCGTATAGGCAAGTATGACCGGGAGGGCAAGGTCAAGGCCATTCCCGGCCACAACATGATGGCTGTGGCCCTGGGCGTCTTCATCCTCTGGTTCTGCTGGTTCGGCTTCAACGGCGGCTCCACCGCCTCCATGGCGGACGGCGCGGATGCATTTCATGCGTCGCTTGCCTTCATGAACACCAACCTTGCAGCGGCCGTAGCGACCGTTGTGACCATGGTCCTCACCTGGCTGCGCTACGGAAAGCCGGACGTCTCCATGACCCTCAACGCCGCGCTTGCGGGCCTGGTGGCCATCACGGCGGGCTGTGACTGTGTGACTCCCTTCGGAGCATTCGTGATCGGCCTGATCGCCGGCGTTCTGGTCGTCTTTTCCGTAGAGTTTTTTGATAACGTCGCCAAGATCGACGATCCTGTCGGCGCCGTGTCCGTCCACATGGTCAACGGAATCTGGGGAACAATTGCGGTCGGTCTCTTCTCCAACGGAGAGGACGGCGTCATGAGGGGCCTCTTCTATGGGGGCGGCGCAAAGCTTATGGGTGTTCAGGCCCTGGGGATCCTGTCCATCGACGCCTATGTTCTGGTCATCATGTTCATCGTCTTCAAGATCATTGATGCCGTCATCGGCCTGCGTGTTCCCGCCCAGGTGGAAATCGACGGACTGGATCAGCATGAACACGGCCTGACCAGTGCCTATTCCGGCTTTGCCATCAGCGACGTCACCAACATGGTCATGGATGTCAACGAGAACACCGACCTGGGAGAGGGCGAGTACGAAAAGGCTTCCGACGCCCAGATCCATGCGGCTGTCAAAGTCGTGGACGGAAGCGGTATCACAGGAGCGGGTGCAGTCGCTTCCGGACTTGGATCCGGATCTCCTTCCGGGTCTGCACCCATGAAAACGCCCGCTGCTGCTTCAGAAGGTCTGCCTTCCGCCGCCGGCGCGATCCCGGATTCCGGCATGTACCGTCTGTCCATCATCTGCCGCCTCAACAAGTTTGATGAACTCAAGCAGAAACTCAACGAGCTGGGCGTGACCGGCATGACCATGACCCAGGTCATGGGCTGCGGCATCCAGAGAGGATCCAGCGAACGCTACAGAGGCGCCATCGTCGACGCAACCCTCCTGCCCAAGGTCAAGGTCGAAGTCGTCGTCGCGAAGATTTCTGTGGAAAGGGTCATCGAGGCCGCCCGCAAAGCCCTCTACACCGGTCACATCGGCGACGGCAAGATCTTTGTCTACAACGTCCTCCACGTCGTCAAAGTCCGCACCGGCGAAGAAGACTTTGCCGCCCTCCAGGACGTGGAATAAGGTGAAATAAAGCGACATAGAAGCTTCGGGAGAGAAAGATCACCCCTGCCCGTGGATGCCCGGCAGGAAGCGAAGCGACCGGAGGGCGCGGCGGACAAAAGGTCACGCATGGTTGGAAAAAGCAAAGCGATATAGCGGCTCCGGGAGAAAAAGATCACCCCTGCCCGGGAGAGAGCGAAGCGACCGGTGGGCGTGGCGTGCAAAAGGTCACTATTGTTTCGAAAAAACAAAGAACGTCAATCGGAAAAGAGAGTAACATTTCAAGGAAAAGGTGTGAAAAATAATTTGTATAATTGTATACAAAACTGTTGACAGATACACCTTCGTGTGTATAATAAGAGTTCATAAAGCAAAGGCGCTTGAAGAAACGGCATGAGCCCGTCTCTTCAGGCGCCTTTTCTTTTTACCCGGAAACAGCATACGGATCTGTCAGAAAACAGCATACACATCTGTCCATGTACTTGTCCCGGTACCTGTTCCGGTACAAGTTACCCGGTACAGATCCAGGTATGATCAGGAGGAAAATGAGATGATGGAAAGCAATGCAAAAGTTCCCGAAATCTACGCCAGCATGGTCTTCAATGACAAGGTCATGCGTGAGCGCCTGCCCAAGGATGTCTATAAGGCAGTCCGCAAGACCAGCAAGAACGGCACCCACCTGGAACTGGATGTGGCAAATACAGTTGCCGCGGCAATGAAGGAATGGGCAATTGAGAAGGGGGCGACCCACTTCACACACTGGTTCCAGCCCATGACAGGACTGACCGCAGAGAAGCATGACGGTTTCATTTCTCCGACCTCCGACGGCAGTGTCATCATGGAGTTTTCCGGCAAGGAACTGGTCAAGGGAGAACCGGATGCCTCCAGCTTCCCTTCGGGCGGCCTGCGCGCCACCTTCGAGGCACGCGGCTACACCGCCTGGGACCCCAGCTCCCCCGCCTTCATCAAGGACGGCTCTCTCTATATCCCGACAGCCTTCTGCTCCTACGGCGGCGAGGCTCTGGATAAAAAGACCCCCCTCCTGCGTTCCATGGAGGCTCTGTCCTCGGCTGCCGTCAAGGTCCTGCACCTTCTGGGCAACACAGATGTGACACACGTAGATACGACAGTCGGTTCCGAGCAGGAATATTTCCTGATCGACAAGGAACTCTACAAAAAGAGAAAAGACCTGCTGCTGACCGGCCGCACCCTCATGGGAGCGCCTGCCCCCAAGGGACAGGAAATGGAGGACCACTACTTCGGCGTCCTCAAACCCAAGGTGTCCGAGTATATGCATGCCCTGGACCGCGAGCTGTGGGAACTGGGTGTTCCGACCAAGACCAAGCACAATGAAGTCGCCCCTTCCCAGCATGAGCTGGCACCGGTCTTTGAGACCGCCAATATCGCCGTTGACCACAACCAGCTGACCATGGAGGTCATGAAGAAAGTCGCCGACCGCTTCGGCTACGCCTGCCTATTGCACGAGAAGCCCTTCGAGGGGATCA
>DGRU01000213.1:2285-2677 GCA_002390025.1 Lachnospiraceae bacterium UBA4380 | reverse complement strand
TCCGGCAAGCACAACAACTGGTCCATCAGCACGGATACCGGCGAGAACCTGCTCAACCCCGGCAGGACGCCGGCGGAAAACCTGCAGTTCCTGGTTTTCCTGCTGGCAGTTATTGCAGCGGTGGACGAGTATCAGGAAGTCCTGCGCGTATCCGTGGCCACCGCCGGCAATGACCATCGTCTGGGCGGTAACGAAGCTCCGCCCGCCATCATCTCCATTTTCGTCGGTGATGAGCTGACCCAGGTCCTGGAGTCGATTGAGAACGACACCGTTTTCGCGGGCGGCGGCAAGACACAGATGGGCATGGGTGCCCACGTCCTTCCTCATATCACCAGGGATACGACGGACCGCAACAGAACCTCGCCCTTTGCCTTCACCGGCAACAAGTTCGA
>DGRU01000213.1:0-2229 GCA_002390025.1 Lachnospiraceae bacterium UBA4380 | reverse complement strand
GTTCGAGTTCCGCATGCCGGGCAGCGCCCTTTCCGTGGCAAACCCCAACATCGTCCTCAACACGGCTGTCGCCGAGAGTCTGACACAGATTTACGACAGGCTCAAAGATGTCGCTCCTGACCAGATGGACGATGCTGTTCACGCCCTTCTCAAGAAGCTGCTGGCCGAGCACAAACGCATCCTCTTTAACGGCAACGGCTATACGGACGAGTGGGTCGAAGAGGCACATAGAAGAGGCCTTGCGGATCTCAAATCCCTGCCCGAGGCAATGCCTTCCTTTATCGCGGACAAGAGCATCGACCTCTTCACAAAGCACCGGATCTTCACCAGGGAAGAACTTGAATCCCGTTACGAGATCCTGTTGGAAAACTACGCAAAGACCATCCACATCGAGTCTTTGACCCTGCAGGAAATGGTGCGCAAAGACTTCACTGCCGGCCTTGTCCAGTATATGAAGGATGTCACCAACGAAGCCCTGAAGAAGAGAGACCTCCTTCCTGACAGCCGCTGTAGCTACGAAGGCCGCATCCTGCAGAAACTGGATGAGACCAGCGAGCAGATCCTGGATGCTCTGGATGCTCTCGAAGCGGATACAAAGAAGGCGGAAGCCATGGATGACATTCTGGCCCAGGCCGCTTTCTACCAGAAGACCATCCTGGCCGAAATGGAGACACTGCGCAGCTGGACCGACCAGGCCGAGGCCATCATTCCGGATCAGTACCTGCCTTATCCCACCTACGAGCAGATGCTGTTTTCCCTGAGATAAAACTCTGCCGGGCTTTACAGGGAGAATCGCCCACAGTGACCCAGATCAAAACGCACAGCATGAAGGCTGTGCGTTTTATCTATATGACGGTGTTTTTCATTTCCTTCCAGAAGTAAAAGGTACCGGGCAGTTTCTTGAGAGGAAATTTGTATTATTGTATACAAAATAATTGACAGAAACGGAAAACCGTGTATAATATGTTTTCAAAGCAAAGGCGCTTGAAGGTACGGATTGTTGGATCCGTCCCTTCAGGCGCCTTTCTTTTTTGTTGAATCAGAGGAGTCACACATTGAAAGAAATGGCCAAGCATATGTATACACAATTCGAACATGATGCCTGCGGCATCGGAACCATCGTCAATATCGACGGGCGTCAGGACCACCGGGTCGTGGACGACGCCCTGCACATCGTTGAGAAGCTGGAGCACCGCGCCGGCAAGGACGCCACCGGAGAGGTGGGCGACGGCGTGGGGATCCTCACCCAGATTCCCCACGGCTTTTTTGCAAAGGCCGCAGAGGAGGCAGGCATTACCCTCACAGTTTCCGGGGAAGCTGCCTCCGGGTCGGGCATGACCGTCAGTAAGCCCGCACAGGCAGGCGATTATGGGATCGGCATGTTCTTCCTGCCCCAGGATAACTTGAAGAGGACCTTCGCTGTCCGCATGTTCGAGGTGATCGCGCAGAAAGAGGGTCTGGAGATCCTGGGGTGGCGCGATGTGCCTGTGCGGGAGAAGATTCTGGGAAAAGCAGCGGTCGACTGCATGCCCTGCATCCGCCAGTGTTTCCTGGCGCGCCCTGTCGATGTGGAGCGCGGCATTGCTTTTGACCGGAAGCTCTATGTGGTCCGCAGGGAGTTCGAGCAGTCCTCCGAGGACACCTATATCTGTTCGCTCTCGTCGAGAACGATCGTGTACAAGGGCATGTTCCTGGTCGGTCAGCTGCGCCGATTCTACGATGACATGCAGTCCCCGGACTATGTGTCCGCGATCGCCATCGTGCACTCGCGTTTTTCAACCAATACGACTCCGTCCTGGCACAGGGCCCATCCCTACCGCATGATTGCCCACAACGGCGAGATCAACACGATCCGCGGCAACATCGACCGCATGCTGGCGCGTGAAGAAACCATGTCCTCTCCGTTCCTGGAGTCGGCCATTGACAAGATTTTCCCCGTCATCCCGAAGACAGCGTCCGACTCCGCCATGCTCGACAACACGCTTGAATTCCTTTACATGAACGGAATGCCGCTGCCGCTGGCAATGATGGCCCTCGTGCCGGAGCCCTGGAAACATGACCCCTTCATGAAACAGGACCGAAAGGATTTTTATCACTATTACGCCACGATGATGGAGCCATGGGACGGACCGGCGGCGGTGCTGTATTCCGACGGGGAGCGGGTGTGCGCCTCCCTGGACCGGAACGGCCTGCGGCCGCTGCGGTGCGCGCTGACGGACGACCGGCGGC
>DGRU01000133.1:35100-39159 GCA_002390025.1 Lachnospiraceae bacterium UBA4380 | reverse complement strand
AAACTCATTGCATGCAATGAGTTTTTCAGAACCGTGCCCGGTGACTCATTCAGAACCTTCTCCGGCATCCCGTCCCCTGAAACCGCAAGTAATTTAGGAGAATCGAAGATATGAAGATGATCGATTACCTGGATAAAGACCGCGACAATGTGATGAGCGGACTTCGCACGGCGTCGACCCCTGCCGATGCCCGGAAGATCCTGGAAAAGGAGGCCGACCGTCTGCTCCTGCAGTATAATGAGGACTGTACCAGCGTGCGCATGCGCGATTCCGCGGCCGGCATGATCCAGGCTCTGCGCAGCAGCGTTCCGCTTCTTGACACCATGGGGGAACCCCGTGTCTGGCGCCGGGACGGCAGCGGAGGGAATGAGGCCGGAACCCGGTCCGGCGGCAGAAATCTGTCTCATATCCTGCTCGGGATCGGCATTGTACTGACGGCTGCGGCCTTTGCGGTTCCAGCGCTGACAGCGGGCGGGACTGCTGCAATGGGAGCGCTCCTGAAGGGGCTCATTCTTCCTATAGCGGGCGGCGGGTGCATGTACTTTGCCGGCAAAACCTCGGCCGCGGATACCCGGATCGGCATCGGCAGCACAAAAAATGCGGGGCCCGGCAGTGCGGGAGCCCCGGCCCAGCGCATCGAGATCACCATCGATCCAGAGAAGCTCTGGAGCTCTCTGCGGGGAGCCGTCATGGTCATTGACCGCAACCTTGAGATCGCCGGAGAAGAGGAAAAGTACGCGCTGCAGAAGGAACTCTCTGCCGCGGTGGGTGCCAAAGGCATCACGGCCGAGGAAATCGAGCTGTTTTCCGGACTCCTGGAAATGGCGGACGCAGACAGCCCTCAGATGGCCGCCGATATCCGCTATTATCTTCACAAAAAGAATGTCGAGGTCCTCCCCTGGAGCGCGCAGAACGCCGCCTGGTTTGAGATGCTCCCCTCTATGCCGGGGAGAGCAGCCGCATCGAAGTCCGATTCCTCACAGGAGGATGCCGTCATGACGATCCGCCCCGCGCTTGCCCAGGACGGAAAGCTTTTGAAAAAAGGGACAGCTGTCCGATGAGCGAGGAGACAGGAGGGAGGAGACAGGGGACGGTTCTGGGGGTGTCAGCGGGGACGGTTCCTTTGACAACCTGACAAGCTCATGTTGTCAAAGGAACCGTCCCCCTGACACCCCGTCCCTCGTCTCCTCCGGAACCATATGAAACATGTGAGGTTTGATCATGGATCGCTATTATGGATTTGACCTGGGTGACGCGGAGAGCGCAGTCACCTACCTGAAAAAAGATGAAAAGGGCGAGCCGCATGTGGTGCCTGTCCGCGAGGCAGGAAGCTTTATCACAGCCTATGCCCGTCTGCGCACGGGGGAGCTTCTGATCGGCGAGGAGGCCTGCTACACCCCGGATGCCGTGGAGCGCAGGCTTCGCTTTAAGAGCCGCTTTCTCAGGGATCCCTCCAGCGCGCGCGATGTCAAAAGCTTCGCAGGCGGTGTCCTGGGTGAGCTGTACATGTCCGGCGGCCTGATTAAGGGAGAAGACTGCTGTTTCTATATTGGATGCCCGGCCGGCTGGGACCGCTCCCAGCGGGAGCGCTACCGCGAGATCTTCGAGGCTGCCGGTTATCCTCCCGTGAGGATCATCTCCGAGTCCCGCGCAGCGCTGATCAGCGCCTGCCAGTCCCGCCATTTTCAGGTCGGCTACGACATCCTTTCCCGCCCGGTTCTTGTCGTGGATATGGGATCTTCGACGACGGATTTCGCCTATATCAGCAGCGGACGCGAGATTGAACTGCAGACGGCAGGAGAAGTTGCCCTGGGCGGCGGCATCATGGACGAACTGCTGCTGGACGCCTCCGTGGAGGCCTCTGCAGACCGCGAAGAGATCCGCAGGGTTTTTGACCAGAGCCCGCCCTGGCGTACATACTGTGAATTTGCCGCACGCAGATTAAAAGAAAAATATTTTTCCGATGAGGACTACTTCAGCCGCAACGGCTGCACACAGACCGTGACGATCGTGAGCACCAAAAGGCTTCGCCTTGAGCTGAAACTGGACGCGGAACTGGCTGAGCGCATTCTGGAGGAAGCGGCACCGCAGCTGGCCGGCAAATCCTTTCACAGTGTCTTTGCAGCAAGCCTGCAGGAGATCCGGCGCAGCCTGGAAGAGCAGGAAAAGAAAAGCGATAAGGATTCCGCAGAGGAAAGCGGAGGCCGCGGCCGCCTCCCCGAGCTTTTGTTCCTCACCGGCGGCGTCTCCAGGATGCCTGCCCTGCGCGCGTGGTGCCGGGAGGCATTTCCCGAGGCGATCGTCATCACCGGTGCGGAGCCCGAATATTCCGTCTCCAGGGGACTTGCCTACAGCGGCCGGGTAGACGAGGAGATCCGCGCTTTCCGTCAGGAAGTGCGGGAACTCGTGGATTCCAGCACGGTGGAACGCATTGTCGAGGAACATGTCGAGGACCTCTTCCACCGGACAGTGGACACCCTGGTGGAACCCATTCTCCGCAACGCCGCCATCCCTGTCTTTGAGCGCTGGCGCAGCGGAGAGATCCGCCGTCTCGCAGACATTGACGGGGAGATGGAGCGTGAGATCGACGCCTGGCTCCATTCCCCTGAGGCAGCGGAGCTCCTGGTAAAACCGATCACGGCCTGGCTGCGGCCGGTCGCTTACCGGCTCGAGGAATATACTATGCCGATCTGCGTGCGCCACAATGTTCCCTACCGCGCACTCAGCCTGACATCCTATCTCTCTCTTGCCGAGATCGACGTCCACGTCAATGCGCGCGACGTTTTTGCGGTGGAAGAACTCACCTGGATGGTCAATACCATCATTTCCATCCTCGTCGGACTTTTGTGCGGCGGCAGCGGCATCGCCCTGATCTCCAGCGGCATCTCCGGCATTGTTGCCGGCGCCATGCTCACCCTTCTCCTTCTCTTCCTGGGACGCGAGAAGATGGAATCTGCCGTCATGCACATGGAGATTCCCGGCCTTGCCCGCAAACTTGTCCCCCGCGGCTACTTCGAGTCCCGCATGGAAAAAATCAGCGGTGAAGTCAAAAAGACCTGTTTTGAAACCATGGAAAAGGACAAGAGCGAGGAAGTCGCCCGCCGCATGATCAGTGAGATCTCCACCCAGATCGAGGAGTGCCTCATGCGGATGGCAGAGGTCGTGGAGATTCCCCTTGGATGAATACCACCGGGAATAAATACCACCGGGAGAAATACCACCGGGAATAAATATCACCGGGAGAAATACCACCGGGAATAAATACCACCGGGAATAAATACCACCGGGATAAATACTGACGGGACGAGTCTTCGCGGCAATGATTAGACGCTGACCGGTTCCGCCTGATAGATTGATCTATGTACTGGAAAAGAAACCGGAAATTTTTGGAAGAATATATGAGGAGAAGGTATAATTATGTTTCGTGAAATGAGACGAAAAGGCCAGCAGATTTCGTTAAAAGAGTGTGCGGAGATTCTCTCCTGCGCAAAGACCGGTGTGCTGGGACTTCACGGGGATGACGGTTATCCCTACACTGTGCCTGTAAACTTTGTCTACACGCCGGGGCCCGGGATTGAAGAGGAGTGCGCGCTGGAGGAGGGCATGCAGGCGAAGAGCCTTCCTGCGGGAAGTCTGGGGACGATCGGATTCCACTGTGCCAGAACCGGTCATAAGATCGACTCCATTCTGCGGGATGAGAAGGTTTCCTTTACCGTGGTCGCCATGGACGAGATCATGCCTAAAGAGCGCACGACGAAATTCTGCAGCGTAATAGTCTTCGGAAGAGCCACGATCCTGGAGGGCGAGGAAAATCTCCGCCGTGCGGCCAATGCGGTCGGCGCCAAGTACTCTGCGGGATATGAAGACCTCTACATGGAAGAGACCGAGGACACGATCCGCAGAGGGACTCTCTGCTGTGTGGAGATTGAAATTGACCACATGACCGGCAAGATCGGCAAGGAACTTCGGAAAGAAAGAAATCTGAAGAAGAAGGAACAGCAATCGTGATTGCTCATAGTTTCAGGCGCGAAGTAAAAACATCGTTTTGAGCAGACACTT
>DGRU01000133.1:32937-35024 GCA_002390025.1 Lachnospiraceae bacterium UBA4380 | reverse complement strand
TATTTTGAGCAGACGTCTATTTTGAGCAGACATCTATTTTCAGCAGACATCTTTTTTGAGCAGTCTGCAGTTTAAATGATCATCATTTTGATTAATCATCAGTTTGAAAAGGAAAAAAGCAATGAAAACACTCAGAGTATATGATATCAACCTCTCTCCGGAGACGCAGCCCATGGACACCGAGCTCGGTGCGGATTACCGCCGTGTGACGACAATGCTGTATACACTCAGCGCGAGGGGGGCCGACGCAAAGTATCTGAACCTGCACAGGGATTCCCTTCTGTTCATGGAGAGCCCCGCTGTGCAGCAGATCATGCGGACAGACGGCATGGATGGATTCCCCTGCATGACTGCGGATGATGAGATCGTCCTGACCGGCCGTTATCCGACTAACGAAGAGATCCTGGAGCAGCTCGACGCCGATATGCTGGCGCTCCTTGCCAACCCCTCTGCCGCATTTGCAGGCAGCGGCTGCAACGGCGTATGTTCCTCCTGCCACAGCTCCTGCGGCGTGCCGACGGCGCAGCCTCAGGCTTGATCGACTGGAGAAAACAGTATTGAAAAAGAAAAGAGCACGGTTTCTGAGAGTAATTTCCCTGCTGCTGCTCTGCGCTATGCTGGCAGGCTGTGCCCGGACAGGAAAGACCGAAAAGACCGGGGAGCAGGAGAAGACCGGGGAGACAGGGCGGACAGGGCAGGAATCGGGCACTGCCGGCTCCGGGACCGGTGAAAGCACTGAGACCTCTGAAACCGCTGAAAAAGGTCAGAGCACAGAGCCCGCTGCGGCCGGCGAAAACACAGAGACCGCCGGGGGCACAGAGCCCGCCGGGAGCGCTAAGACGACCGGAACCGCCAAGAGCAGCACCGGGAGTTCAGCGGCGGAAGCAGCCTCCGCAGAGGAAACTGCCGGGGAGAGCGGTTCTTCTTTCGCTGCCGACACGGCAAAGCCCGGAGCAGAGGAATTTTCAGAGCCCCGTGAGGAAGCATTGACGGAGCAGCAGAAGACAGAAAAAATGATCCGCGAGTATATACAGACCCTGTCCCTGGAAGACAAAGTCAGCGGCCTTTTTATCATCACACCGGAAGCCCTGAGCGGTTACGATCTGGTGACGGAGGCCGACGGGCAGGTGCAGGAATCCCTGGAGGCCTATCCGGTTGCCGGGGTGGTCTTCTTTGCCCAGAACATACAGAGCCGGGAACAGGTGCAGCAGATGCTGGCACTCACAAAAGAGTGGGGGAGCGCCCGGTTAGGCGAGGCAGTTTCCCTCCCGCCATTCCTTGCTGTTGACGAGGAGGGCGGAATCGTTGCGCGCATCGGAAACAGCGCGATCGATGTCCCCTATGTGGGAAGCATGGGAGGTATCGGAGCAGCAGGAGACCCGGAGGCGGCATACGAAGCCGGCAGTACGATCGGCGCCTATCTGCAGGAACTGGGATTCAACCTGGATTTTGCCCCCGATGCAGATGTCCTGATTGATCCCGAAAATGTGACCATCGGAGAACGCTCTTTCGGCACCGATCCGGCATTGTGCGGTCAGATGGTCCACCGCTTCGTGGACGGACTCCACGAGAACGGGATTGCATCCTGCATTAAGCATTTCCCCGGATTGGGAGATACTGAGTCCGACACCCACACCGGCAGTGCATGGTCCTCCAGGACAATTGAGGACTATCGCGGCGCAGAGTTTCTTTCCTTCGAGGGCGGTATAGATGCAAAAACAGATATGGTGATGATCTCTCATTTGAGCAATTCCGAACTGTCCGGTTCGGATACCCCCGCCTCCCTCAACAGAACGATCATCACAGATATTCTCCGCGGAGAACTGGCCTATGACGGGATCGTGATCACAGACTCCCTCCGTATGGGGGCTGTGACAGAGCGCTTCGGAAGCGCGGAGGCTGCCGTGACGGCTGTCGAAGCAGGGGTGGATATCCTGCTCATGTCCGCTGACTTTCCCGCCGCCCGCCAGGGGATCCTTGATGCCGTCAGGGACGGGCAGATCAGCGAGGAGAGGATCGACCAGTCCCTCTTCCGCATCCTTCGTGTGCGTGCAACTCTGAAGTGAGACACGAGGGACGGTTCTGAT
>DGRU01000133.1:22230-32864 GCA_002390025.1 Lachnospiraceae bacterium UBA4380 | reverse complement strand
GTCCCATTTTGAGCCGGCAACATGAGTCACAGAGGGACAGGTCTCTGCCATTCTCCGGTGAAAATGAGTCAAGGAAGAGGCATTCCCGGAGATTCACCGGAACAGTCTATTTTGATTCGAAAGCATACAGGTGCCCTTTTTACAGACAGCTATTGATGAAACGAAAATGCTCCCCCAAGGCATTCTGTGACTGTTCAAAAAGCAGTCGAAGAGTGCCCAGGGGAGTTTTGTTTCCTTCAGGCAGGTCTGGCATTTTTTTCTGATAGAGAGTATAATAAACATCGGTTAGGTCACTATTGGGCAAATAATCGGATTGATTCATCAGGAAGAGATTTCTGAACAGGGATCAGTCCGGGTACAGTCCGATGAGTGTCTTTTTTTATTGCCGGCTTTAAAGCCGATCCGCAAAAATACACAGACTACTTTTTTAGTACCGGAGCAGATCCTGACTGCTCCGGTTTTTTTTATAAACACAGGAGGTCATGAAAAAAACATGTATTATTACACAGCCATGCATACAGATGCCGGCAGGCGGAAAAAGATCAACCAGGACTCCATGCTGGTTCTGGAGGCGCAGACAGACCGGGGAAATATTCTGTTCGCTGCCGTATGCGACGGAATGGGCGGGCTGGCAAAGGGCGAGACAGCAAGTGCGGCCATGATCCGGGCTTTTGACAGCTGGTTCAGGAATGATCTGCCTGCACTCCTAAAGCAGGTGAGGGCAGGGACCCTTGCAGAGGACAGGCTGAGGGACCAGTGGACATGTCTGATCCAGGACACAGACCGGCGCATCGAGGCCTATGGCAGAGATCTGAATATTGAACTTGGAACGACGGCATCGGCTGTCCTGCTCTGGGGCGGGGACTACTATACCCTCAATGTCGGAGATTCCCGGGTCTATCTGCTGTCGGACCGGATCTGCCGGCTCACGAAGGATCAGACCTATGTGCAGAGGGAAGTGGATGCCGGGAGAATGACCTATGAAGAGAGCCTGACGGACCCCATGCGCAATGTACTCCTGCAGTGCATCGGAGCAGGCGGGGCGGTGAGCCCCGCCTTCGGCCACGGCAAAACGGCTGCCGGCCAGGTGTTCATGCTCTGCAGTGACGGCTTCAGACATGTCATTGCTCCGGAGGAATTCTATCAGGCCTTTTATCCGCCCCGCATGACAGGAGAGGATGTTATGAAACAGAAAATCATAGACCTGACGAGACTGAATATGGAACGCGGGGAGAATGACAATATCAGCGCCATCCTTGTCAAGATCCTCAGGATATGAACAGAGCAATGAACAGAACCGCGCCTGTCAAAACCCTCAGAATATGAACAGAGCAATGAACAGAGCCGTGCCTGTCAATCTTCTCAGGATATAAAAACGATGAAAAAAGAGCCGGTACAGGCAGGAATGCCTGCTGCCGGGGGAGGAAAACTATGCTGGAAGTCGGAAGCCTGCTGGACGGGAAATACAAAATTCTGAATGAAATAGGCCGCGGGGGGATGAGCGTGGTCTATCTCGCTTTAAATGAGAGGGCCAATAAGACCTGGGCGGTCAAGGAGGTCCGCAAGGACGGAGGCAATGACGCGGAAGTAGTCAGTCAGGGACTGGCGGCCGAGACGGAGATGCTCAAAAAGCTGGACCACCCCAATCTTCCCAGCATCGTCGACGTGATCGACCGGGACCAAAGTATCATCATTGTTATGGATTATGTCGAGGGAAACAGCCTGCAGCACCTGCTTGAGACCGAAGGCCCCCAGCCGCCGGACAAGGTCATCGAGTGGGCAAGGCAGCTGTGCGATGTGCTGGGCTACCTGCACAGCAGGCGTCCTCCGATCATCTACAGAGATATGAAACCGGCCAATATCATGCTCAGGCCGGACGGCAAAGTCATCCTGATTGACTTCGGGACTGCGAGGGAATACAAGGACGCGCGGAAGGAGGATACGGCCTGGCTGGGGACCCGGGGCTATGCGGCGCCCGAGCAGTTCGGTGGGCACGGCCAGACAGACGGGCGGACAGATATCTACAATCTCGGGGCCACCATGTACCATCTGGTCACCGGCTGCAGCCCTGCGGATACCGGCTTTATCCTTGAGCCGATCGGAAGCCTGATTCCGCAGATGAGGGGGAGCGGGCTGGAAAAAGTGATCGGCAAGTGCTGTGCGCCGTTGCCCTCGGACCGCTACCAGAATACTGCGGAACTGATGTATGCCCTGGACCATGTTCATGAGCAGGACAATGAAGCGATCAGGGCCAGAAACAGGAAATGGAAGATTTTTACGGCATTTGCGGCAGCTGCCCTTGCAGCCCTGTTTGCCGGATTTGTTTTCAGATCCATGTATAAAAATGCACTGGGCAATATCTATGACCGCCATATTTCCGATGCGCAGACAAAAAACACCCTGACTGAACAGATCAGGGGCTGCCGGCAGGCAATCGAGCTCGACCCCGGCAGGGCTGACGCCTGGGAGGCGGTCATCCAGAGCGCCCGGGACCGCGGCCGCGAGATGCTGACGTCCGGGGAAGTGGATGAGATCCGCGACTGCATCAGGAACGGCGCCGCATCTTCCAACTTGGAACAGCTGAAAAGAAAGGACAGAGCGGCCTATGCGCAGTTTAACTATGACCTGGGATTTCTTCTGTTTTTTTCAAGCAGCAACGGCCGGAGCGGCGCATATGAATATCTGAGCGAGGCCGTTCGTTATAAGAGCAGGATGGAGCCCTTTGATGCAAAAATGGCGGAGATCATGCTGCAGCTGGCAGAGGCGGATAAAAACAGGAACAAGTACACCGCAGGATGGAACGGCGGAAAGGGATACAGAGACTACTGGGACACGCTTGACGGCCTCCTCAACGGCAGGAAGGCGACGCTTGAGGACCTGCAGCAGGCATGCGGGGACGGCGTCCCCCTGGCTGTGTGCAATGAGGTGGCCTCGGCTCTTTATCGGCAGCTTTCCGATTTTAAGGCCCAGGGGGTCACCCGGGAAGAGATGGAGTCTGCCCTCGGCCTGGCCAGAACATTTGTAGAAAATACTTTCTGTGAAAAAAACGAAAACGGCCGTCTGACGATCAGGCCGGATCTCAACGAGAACATGAAAAACCGGGCGGAAAGTGCCCTGAAGATCATCGGGGATGCCGAGGACAGCGTCCGGAGAGCCTTTGGAGGGAGGAGTAGAAACAATGGAAGTCTATCGCAGCAGCATGGAGTTTTTTCTGCTGGCATCCAGGATCTGCTTTGTCATTGCTGCAATCGCCTTTATGACGGCACTGGTCCTGTTTTTCACCTTTGATATAAGGACTATTTTTCTGATCAGGACGGGGCGTGCCGGGAAGATGACGGACGCCATACATTTTAGGGTGATCAGGGAAATGATCGTTGTGCACACGGATGAGACCATCCCTCTGCATGGGTGATCAGATCGGGGCGGCTTTTACCGTCTGATATTGTAGACACCTTATTATCACTATGTTATTTACAGAGAAAAACCGTTATTTATAGAGCTATACCATTTTTTACAGAGCTATACCTTTTTTACATAGCAATATCATTTTTTACAGAGCTACACCATGTTTTTTTACAGCAATACCATGTTTTATACAGAATTATGCCGGAGCAGGCATAGAAAAAAGAGACGGGAGAAAGACTATGAAAGAGAAAAAGAAGAGGACGGGACAGTTCAACAGAGCAATGGCTCTGGTGTTTACAGCCATGCTGGTCCTGCAGGCAGTCCCCCTGCAATATAAACTGTCAATGACAGCAAACGCCTCAGAGGCAGTGAATGTTTTAGAGGCATCAAACGCTTTAGAGGTATCGAACGCTTCGGAAGCGGCAAATACTTCAGAGACAGCAAACGCTATAGAGACAGCAAAAGATTCAGAGGCGGCTAATGGCACAGATACAGCAGACGCTTCAGAGACGGCAGACATTTCAGGGACAGCAAAAGCTCCAGAGGTATCAAAGGCTTCAGAGGCATCCGCAGACACAGAGGAGAAGATGCAGGAGAAGCCGGAAAGCAGCACTGCAGAGAGCAGCACTGCAGAGACCGGCACTGCAGAAACCAACAGTAAGAAAGCAGGGAAAGAGAAAAAAACGGATACGCTTCCTCCGCAGGTGAGCCTTGTGTCCAATACAGGCGGGGAGGACAGGGACGGACTTCTCCATGTAAATGACGCCATGGAGTTCGCCCTTACAGTCGAAGACCCGGACCCGTCCCAAGAGGATCAGCTTCAGGCCCAGGTATTTGTCCGGCAGGAGGGCGCCGGGGACGGAGAGAGGAAGTTCCTCATGCCGCGCGGGGACTATTCCGGGCAAATGGCCTTTCGAGGCGAAGACATGGAAAATGCAGGACTTGCCCTGGAGGACGGCAGGAAGTATGTCATTGAGGCTCTTGCATGGGATACTGCCGAAAATGAGGGCAGGGGAGCTGTCACATTTGCATACGACCGGCAGGTGACGGGCACTGTTTCGATCGAGAAGGGGGCCGGAGTCAGAGAATACAGGCCTGAGGGAAAGGAGATCGTCTACTTTAACAACGCCGTGAAGGTGCGCTATACCGTCTCCCATCCGGGCTGGTTCAATGCACTTTTTGAGCGGAACGGGGAGAAGAAATCCGAAACTATTGAGCAGACACGGATGATAAAAGAACTGGAAGACAGCAGCGAAGGCAGCACCCACCCCGTATATGGTCATTTTGACATTGCCGGAAAGGATTTTGCGGGAAACAGCATCGTGATCGATGAAGGGCAAAAACCCGGCGGGGACATTGTGATCGACACGAGGGGGCCTGCAGTTTCCTGGGTCGCCGATCAAAAGCCCGCTCTGTCCATAGGAGACGGCGGGCAGGGCCTGCAGTACACAATCACAGTCGATGACCGCAACGGCGCCGGGATCGATCGGGACCGGCTGTATTATTATATCGGAGAGCAGAGCGACACAGAGGAATCTGTGGGCGCGGACAGCAAAATCAGCTGGACCAGGGTCACGGCAGATGGAGGATCCTCTCATGACACCAGCCTCCGGTTTACCTTGTCTGACCGGAAGGGGAGGCTGTTTGTCAAAGCCTGTGACATGCTGGGAAACAGGACAGTCACATACGTGAATGCTCTGGTCGTTGAAAAACAGGATCCGGAGATCCGGGTCAACCTGACGGATGCGGGAGGAGTCAGCCTGTGCAGCTTTACCTCCGGCCAGACAAAAAAAACACCGGATCCCGAGGACCAGGTCAGGGACTACTGCAGCAGCCTCAGCGTGGAACTCAGGATCACCGAAAAACCCGGGAACGCGACTGGCAGAGGCTATTCCGGCATCAGGGAAGTCAGCTGGGCAATGGTACCGGACAGCGCCGGCGGACCGCCGCAGAAGGCGGACCGGGAAATCCTGAAGGAGCTGGCAGCACCCGACAGCCTGGAGCTTCTGTTGGAGGAAAATGATTATCAATCCCTGGAAAATGCCGTGATTCCGGCGGAGAAGCTGGCCGGAATCGTGAGAGCGCAGGGAGGCACCGGCAAATATAATCTCTACATCTGGGCGGAGGACTTCTGCGGAAACGGACAGCAGCCGGTCGTCATCCCCCTGCTTTTTGATGTCACGCCTCCCGCAGTCACAGTCCGGATGACAGGCGGTGTGAAGCATGCATGGGAGGAGGAAAACGAATTTTTTTACAGAGAGGACAATGCCGCGCTCACGGTTGCGGCAGCGGATGACAGGGCCGACAATGTTGGATCCCTGTCTGTAACCCTCCGGGGAGAGGGTGAGGACGGGACTGAGACCGGACTCACCAAACATGCCGGTTCCGATTCGGTCTCCTTCAGCCCGTCGGAACTTGCGGAATATTTCGGAAATACGGAGCAGAGAATTACCATTACGGCAGAAGCCCGGGACAAATCGGGAAATTCTACGGGAGAGATTGCAAAGAGAGGCTCGGAGGGCGTCAGATTTGCGGGCTCGGAGACAGAGGACGCCGGCGCTGTCGTCTTTATCCGGGATGCGGTATCTCCTGTGGTCACGGGGATTCAGACAGACGCCGCTCCCGCTTACTACAGCGATGACCGCTCCTTTTATTACAATGCGGAAAAGGGCCTTCAGACATGCTTTACAATCCGGGAGGGCTTCTATGACATCAGCATGCTCTCTGCCTCCTGCCTGGAGAAAGAACTGACCTTAAAAGACGGAAAAAACGAAAAGGACGAAGAGAACGGAAAGGACGAACAGAACGGAAAGAACGGACAGGACCCAAAAGGTGAGGGAGGCGAAAAAGACGAAAATGAGGAAGAGAGGGGCGCTGAGAACCTCTGTATCCTTTCTTTCACAGAAGACGGGGTCTACACGAAGACAGTCCTGACGGGCACAGATCCGGCGGGCAATGCCCTCGTTTGCAGCCCCGGGCTGGTCTGCTGCGAAACAGCTGCGGATGTACATGAGCAGGATGAGATCGATCCCCATTCCGCCCGAATCCGGGATGAAGAAGATGCCGGAAAAGATTCCGGGAGAGATGCGGGGGAAGATTCGGGGAGTGATTCCGGGAGGAACTCCGGGAGAGATTCTGAGAGAAATTCCGGCAGCCTGATTGAAAATGCGGGCAGGGGCCTGATCCTGGCTCATCCCCGCGTCCTCGACCGCAGGAGTCCTGAAGCGGTGATCGAGCATGTCATTCCCGACAATACCACGGCCTATCTCTATCCGGAAAAGGAAAACGGCAGCACTGCGGCGCTCTATTCCCGCCATGCCGTCACGACGGCGGTCCGGGTGTCCGACTCATACGGGGATGAGGGGACTCCCGTCTCTCTGGACTGCGAAAAACTCTGTGTAAAAAAACACTTCCGAAAGGCAGGCCAGGGCTTTTCGGTTTCCGGAGTCCGCCGGTGGACAGAAGTGCCCGGCAGTCCTGGGGCTCTCAAAACAGAGGTCCGCACAGAGCAGGAGGGCTGCTGCACGATCTCCATCGACGGGACGGACCGGGCCGGAAACAAAGTGGTGGTCAGTGAACGCCTGGTAACAGACGAAGGCAGAAATGCCGCCCTTGCCGCAGCCGGGGGCGGCAACGAGACAGACAGGGCTCCCGGAGCAGAAGCGGTGGCCTGCCCCTACAGCTCTTTTTACGCCCTGGTCTACGACTGCACGGCGCCGGCCTATCGTCTGACCATCAACACTCCCCCGGATCTGGAGGAGACCTTTGATGAGAAAACAGCCATTACCTATTACGGGAAATCTGTTTCATCCATCCGGGCAGAGTTTGCCGTGACGGAAAGCAATTTTGATGAGGACCGAATCCTGGCAGGCATTGCCGGCAGGTCCGCCTCCGGGGAGGACAGGATGGAGAGCCTGTCGCCGGCCTGGACAAGGCCTGACTGCAGGGGCAGCGCGGCAGAGAACGAGGGTGTGACCACGGCGGTCTTCAAGCTGCAAGTCCCCGTCGACAGTCAGCACGAAGGCGTGTACCGCTTTGAGATCGAGGGATGTGACAAAGCCGGAAACTTCCTGGTCCCGGGGCCCGGACAGGTCAGAGCGGACAAGTCGGTCAGCCGTGCCGATCTGGCGGCAAAGACAGTCGCACAGGATGCCTCCGCGGGCAGATTCTGGACCCAGCGCAAGGCCGTGGACGTCACTGCGCCCGTGGGGAGCCTGAAGATCCGCAGCAGCAGGAGCAGCAAAGACAATTACTACCATCTGGAATTTGCTCCGGGCGGCAGTATTCCTATGAAATATGAGCCCTTCCGCCGGGAGACAGGCGCCTTTGCGGTCGTCCAATCAAAGGACTGCTCGCCGACCAGGGTCAGCTTTGATCTCCGCTCTCAGGATGAAAGAAGAGATGCCGCTTACAGGAAGAAAAATCCCCTGGTCAGCGCAGGACGAAGCGGCTATGCAAACGATAACAGGCGGGAGGCGACCGTAAGGGGCGAGCAGGCTTTTTTCCTTGAAAACATTGTTATTAAGGACAGGGCGGGAAATGTGCGCGCGGAGGATCCGGAGAGGGGCTGTGCCATGGCCAGGTCCAATCCGGTCTATCTGGACGTCACAGCACCGCAGGTCTCCGGGATCAGGGACGCCGAATCTCCCCAGATCAAAATCGAGGCCTCCGCCAGCATTACCCGCCATGAGGCAGACGGCGAGCGCTGCATCTACAGACCTGATGGATCGGCCCTTGACCTGAAGGTTTCCGTTCAGGACCCCGGCGGAAAGGAGAGAAGCTCCGGCATTCAGAAGGTTGAGGTCAGAGTCAGGGTCGGCGACAGGGATGTCACCAGGAGAGTGAAGCTTGAAAAAATCCCCTACACCTGGTCCGGGGAATCCGGTGACAGCCATGCCCCCCTGGTCTATGCCATCCGGGATGCTTCCATCAAGATCCCGACCGGCTCCTTTGCCGAGTCCAACGATATCACGATTACGGTTACAGCCTGGGACAACAGCGGAAACCGGTCCGCCCCTTCCAGGGACGGCGGGCTGCTGAAACTCGGCATCGATACGACGCCGCCCCGGGTGGAGGTGAATTTTCACGACACTGCCGCGCCCCAGCATGGGAAATATTTCAAGGCAGACCGTACCGCAGACATTGTCGTCATCGACAGAAATGTCGACAGCGGAAAGATAAAGATCTCGACCAACACAAGGATTCCGGATTCCTTCCTTGCACCGCATGAAAATAAGGAGGCAGACGGAAAGGGGGAAACGGGCAGCGGGGACAGGTGGACCAAGACGCTTCGCTATGATACAGACGGTGACTACACCCTGCAGATCAGCGGAACGGACGCTCTGGGCAACAGGATCTCCGATATTCAGTGGAACGGGCCCGCCCCCAATGCCTTTACTGTCGATAAGACACAGCCTGTCATCCGCATCAGCCTGCCCCGGGAGGTCAATGCCCGGGAGGGAGTCAAATACTATGACAGGGCCGCCGCTGTCAGGGTCGAGATCCTGGAGCACAACTTCCTGGAAGAGACGGATCCCGGCCTGCTCAATGTCAGGATCGAGACTGCCGGCCGGGGCGGTGCCGAAGCGCCCGACAGACCCCGCCGCTCAGGATTTACGGCTTCAGGCCGGGACCTCTACGTGTCCACGGTCAACTGCACAAAGGACGGAGATTATGAAGTGACTGCCGGCTATACGGATCCTGCAGGCAATCCGGCAGTCGTACAGGGGGGAGAAGGCAGAAAGTCCGACCGGGAAGCCTGGAGCGGAAGATTTGTTGTCGATACCATCGCTCCGACCCTCAAACTTGACCCCGCCACATTCCGCGTGGATCAGAAGACCGGAGAGCCCTTAAAGGATCCGGCAGACCAGATTTATACAGAGGAGGAGTTTGCCCCGCGCTTCATTATGCGCGACATCAATTTCGATGAGGAAAAGTCCGGCTTTGAGGTGGAGGTGTCCGGCGCAGATGTCAGAGGAGAAGACCTGATCCAGAGGACCGGAGACGCCCAAAAAGGCGAGTACACGATTCAGTTCAAAAACTTTGCGGTGGTCCGCGGCATGGACGGCGTCTACAAGGTGACCGCTGCCGCAGCCGACCTGGCAGGACATGAGACGACGCTTGAATTTCTGTTCAGTGTCAACCGCTTCGGCTCAACCTATGTCTATGCGGACCGGGCCACGGAAAATATCATGGAGACTTATTACATCAACCGCACCCGGGAGCCGCTCAGGATCCTGGAACTGTCGCCCGTGGAGCTCACTGCCCACAGGGCGGAAGTGTTCAAAGACCACAGCAGAATGGTCCTGACAGAGGGCACGCAGTATACCTTTGAGAGGACAGGAGGTTCTGCGGGTTCTGCAGGTGCCGGAACAGACAGCGCGGGACACCGGGTCTACGAGTACACCATCGCCCCCGCAGTGTTTGAAGAGGAAGGCGTTTACGATTTTATCCTTTCTTCGGAGGACGCCGCGGGAAATCCCAATTCGACTACACTCTTCCGGGACGGAGAGGTGAAGGAGGGCAGGATTGAACAGACCAGATTCCCGATCGAATTCCAGGTCGACAAGACCGTGCCCGTCAACAGGCTGACGGGTGTGGAGAGCGGCCGGGAACAGTTCAATACCGACCGCCTCGAAATCACCGTGTACCCTGAGGACTATCAGACGGACATCAGGGATGTCGAGATCAGGGTCTGGATGGGCGGAAGAAACGGTGAGAAAACTGTCGAAAACAGGGAAAAATACATGCATTACAGAGAAATCGGCGAGGGGGAGGACGCACAAAAACTGGCCCGGGACCATGTATATCCGATCGAAGAGGCAAAGAAGGGCATTGCGGTCACGCTGGAGGATCAGGGAAGCTGGCAGCTGCTGGAAGTTATCTCCACCGACCTGGCCGGCAACAGGAGCACCGACTGCAGAACCGGGGACCCCGGGGAAAACATTGCGGAATCCAGGCGCCGCTTTCTTGTCACCACAAATCCTCTGGTGCAGTTCTACAATTACAAACCCGCCTTTTATGCCGCCATGGCAGGAGCGGTCCTGGCGGTCCTCCTGCTCATCCTGCGGAAAAAAAGAAAAGAGCAAGGATGAACCCGGCAGAAAAATTGCGGCTGGAGGACCCTCGACGGGATATTGCCGGCAGTTTATGTTTCACCGCGCAATACCCGTGGCTTGAGATTCCGGGATACGCGCGCAGGACTCGCGAGCGAGTCTTGAATCTTCATC
>DGRU01000133.1:284-22118 GCA_002390025.1 Lachnospiraceae bacterium UBA4380 | reverse complement strand
CGGAAACGTTCATGAATTGTATTTTTATAAGTGTAATAAAAAAAGACGCTTGCAGGTTTTCAAACTCCTGCTATACTCTCTACTTCGTAGACATGATTTCAGAGTTTTGAAAACAGATTTGTGATTTTTACACAAAAGGATCGAAATACAGTTATGAACGGACAAACTTCCGCCAAACAGAAAAACGGCAGCGTGGAACTGCTGCGTTTTATATTTACAACGATCGTGATCTTTTTCCACATCAACCTGGATCTGTGGGACCAGAAAAAGGTTGTGGCAGTGGTCCGGGATGTCCCGGTGACCTTCTTCAGCCACGGAAATATAGGTGTGGAGTTCTTCTTTATCGTGACCGGCTGGCTGATGGCAAAGACCATTTATTCCCGCTATATTCAGCCCGGGAACAGCCCGCAGAAGGGGATCAGTGCCGCAGGCCTCTCAGGCGCGGGAAGCAGGGAATCTGCATCCGGTACCGGGGCGTCAGACGGAAAAAAGACGGATCTTCTGACAGAGACCCTGCAGTTTGCGGGACACAAGGCGCGCGCGATCTTTCCCTACTATCTGCTGGCCTGTGCCCTGACGCCGGTCGTGAGGCTGATGGTCAACAGGACCCTGACGGCTCAGTATTTTCTGGACAGGCTTCCGTCGCTTCTGCTGCTGCAGCGGGTGGGACTGGGAAAGCCCTTTATCGGATGCACCTGGTATCTGAGCTCTATGATCCTGGCCCTGCTGGTCGTATATCCCCTGTGCAGGCGCTTTTATCATGTGTTTACACTGTTTGCCGCGCCTGCCCTGTGCGCCCTGCTTCTGGGAGCCATCATTGTTTTCACAGGATCCCTGGGCGACATTGAGGACTGGTTCTTTTTTACCTACAAGACAAACATCCGCGCCTTTGCGGAGATCTCCATGGGAACGACCGCCTTTGAGCTGAGCCGCCGGATCAAGGGACGGGTCCGCAGCAATGCGGTGCGCATGCTGCTCACTGTGACCGCCCTGACCTGCCTGGCCCTTTCTGTCGCCTATATGTGCAGCGCCATGGACGGAGGAGCGGGCCTTGCCGTCTTCTACCTCCTTTTTGTCCTGGTGGTGATCAGCTTCAGCGGTGAGGGCATGCTCTGCCATGCCGGCCTTTTCAGCCACCCTGTTTTTTCCTTCCTGGGAAAGATCAGCCTGCCCATGTATGTGATGCAGACCCTCTTCCGCAGGATGGTTCCCTGTTACTTTGACAAAACCTCCCAGTGGACACAGTGCCTGCTGATCTACCTGGGAATTGTCGGCTTTTCCGTCTCGCTGCATGTTCTGTCCGCACATATGCACGGAAACCCTGTCCCGGCACTGCGGACCCGCTTCGGCCGCCTGACACGCCAGGCCTGACGGGAAAACGCAATCCGGAGTGTGCTCTGCGGCCGGGCTCCTGTCAGCTGTCTGCAGCTGAAGGAGCTCACAAATGCAGGAGCTCACAAAAATACAGGAGCTCACAAATGGAGAAGCTCACAATGCAGGTACTCATAAATGCCGGAGCTCTCAAATGTAAGAGTCCGCAAAAAAATACGAGTTCGCAAAAAAATAAGAGTCTGCAAATACGAGGGTGATTCCCGTATCTGCAGACTCTTTTTTGTTTCCGGTCATTTTATTCACGATCGGGGAAGAACAGACTGCGGATCCCGAGGAAGATCAGCCTCAGGACTGCAAAGATGAAAAACAGCAGCATGAAACCCGCGAGCCCTGAGATCACATCCTCCAGATCCATGTTTCCGGTGTTGGTGATCCCCTGGCCGATCTCGATCGCGAAGGAGAGCACCACCATCACTGTAAAGACATAGATCCAGGCGATGGTCAGGACATGCTTTTTGGAGAGAGCCAGAAAGAGCGGATAGATCACCAGCAGAAGTCCCATGCCCACCAGGCCCATGACCACAAAATGAAGCTGCTTGTCGGTCAGAAAGAGGGCCGACGTATCATTGATCTGCAGGAGCTTGTCATGGATCCGCGAAATGCCGCGCACCATATAATATAAAAATCTTACCATTTGAAATTACCTCATTTCGATATTATCTCATCTGCTGAAAACCGCCTGTCCGCAGTCCGGCAGAGCAATACATAAATACATTGTCAATACATTGTCCGGACCGCACCAAAGCCGCTTTCTCCGGACCTTCGTCCGCGATTAACATTCAAAACAGCAAAGATAGCAATCCCTTGAAAATGTCTGCTAAAAATACCACAAAAGTGCCGGGAGGGACAGCTTTTTCCGACACTTTTCTCATATTTATCACATTTCCGCTGTTATATACGCCATCCTGTTCTCACTTCCATTCTATTTACTTGCTTCCATCCTCTTTCCCCGCAGTAGTTTTTTGACATAGAGGCTTTTCTCATGTATCATAAATATTACAAATATTACAAAATATTTAAATCCTGAAATATGCTTTCAGGGAAAGGCCGGTTCTATGTTGAATATTCGAAAACAGAACAGTGTCAGAAATGAAAAAAAGAAGGTCTCCGGGACAAGGGCCTGCAGGGCGTCCGCAGTCGTTTTTAGCGCAGCCCTGGCTCTTTCACCCCTCTCCGCGCAGGCGGCCGTGCCTTCCGGCCTGCCGTATTCAGTGCAGGCGGCAGAGACGGATGCGGCGGCAGGATCCACGCAGTCCGGCCGGGACGCGGAGGCGTCGGCAGCAGCCGCAGCATCAAAAGCCGGAGCCTCAGCATCCGAAGCAACAGCAGCCGAAGCCTCAACAGCCGAAGCCTCAGCAGCTGCAGCTTCAACAGCTGCAGCAAATTCCGCGTCATCGGAAAATGCCGAGCCTGCTTCCCCGGATAATTCCGCCCTTCAGGAAGGAAGGGCGGTCCGCGTACATCTTGCCGGGCTGCCGGAAGATCCGGTGCCGGCCAAAGTGCTGGATACGGATACGGCCAGCCTCCTGAAGATGGTCAGTGAGGGATTGGTGATCCTCGACGATAATAATAAGCCTGTTCCGGGATCTGCCAAATCCTGGGACGTATCCAAGGACGGACTGCAGTGGACCTTCCACCTGCGCGAGGATCTCAAGTGGTCGGACGGATCCGACCTGAATGCCAAAGATTTCGTAACGCTTTTTCAGAAGACGGCAGATCCTCTCTCGGAGGCGCTCTACGGCCCGGATCTGGCGCAGAATATTGCAGGCTATGAAGAGGTCCTGAACGGCGACCCGTCCGCACTCAAGGTCAGCGCAAAGGACAAGCATACACTGGTCGTGGAGCTGACGACTCCCGATCCGGACTTTGACAGGGCATGCGCCTCATGGGCGCTCCTTCCCATCCGCGAACAGATTCGGGACGATTCCGGGAATAAGAAGGGCGCTTCAGGCGACTGGAACTTTGTCACCGGAAACGGACCTTATTACATCGATTCGGTGGCTGCAGGAAAAGAGTTTGTCCTGAAAAAAAATCCCTATTACCGGAAGGATGAATCCGTTCCCGGACAGGCCTTCGACACGGTTTACTGGATCGTCAGCGGCGATATCAACCAGGAGTATTCCGACTTCTTGAACGGTGACATCGATGCGATCTCCGCCATTCCGGAAGAGGAGGAGGAAATCCTCAAGTCGGAGAATCTTCTGCAGAAAAGAAATTTCTCCGACACAATCGGAGTCTGCTTCAACTGCCGGCATGAAGTGCTGTCAGATGCCAGGGTCCGCCGTGCCCTGTCTCTGGCTGCGGACCGGTCCTTTATCGCATCGACCATTCTGCAGGACATTTATCAGCCTGAAAGCGGAGACGGCAACAGAGACGGTGAAGACAAAGGGATCAGGGACAATATTCCGGAGGCAAAAAAGCTCCTGAAAGAGGCGGGATATGAGGACGGAGAGGACTTCCCCACCCTGACCTGCATCGCGGATGAGAGCGGCGGCTCGGTCCTGATCGCTGAATACCTGGCTTCTGCCTGGAAGGATCTCGGGATCAAGGTCCGCGTAGAGGAAGTGGACGCAGAGGACCTGGCCCAGGAAAAGACGGCAGGTACATTTGATATTTTCTGCGGCAGCATCTTCCTGTCCTCCGCCCTTCCCGCAGCCGAACTGGCCAACTATACAACAGAAAACGAGAATAATATCAGCGGCTTTTCCTCCGAGGAGTTTGACCGTCTGATCGCGGAGGCCTCAGAGACAAAGGATGAGGAGAAATACAGAGATTCCCTGGAAGAGGCTTTTAAAATCCTCCGCGACGAAGTGCCGGCAGCACCGCTGGTGACCAGATGTGTTTCTTGGCTGAGAAAGGATGCTTATCCCGGAATCATCTGCGACAGTACCGGATGCTGGCAGGTGTGGGACACGGGAGCCGCAGATGCCTCTGCGAAAGATCAGACAGCCGCAGTAATTGCCGAAGCAGTTAAGGCTGCCGAGGAGGACGCAGGCACAGAAGAGGATGCGGGCGGCTCCGACGCACAGTCTGTCTCTGTGAAAGCGTGTATCCCCGAGGCAGGACGCCCCGTTGAGACGGAGACCGTCTCTAAGTCCCTGCCTTCCATCGGCTCCCTGCAGCCGGCAGACACCGGCAAAAAGATTGAGACTTTAGGAGCTTTGGAGTATCTCAGAAACTCGGATACTTATTTTGAGAGAGTAGATCAGGACGCGAGCCTGATCCGCCAGGCCTGGGTGTACGACGGCGTCAGTGAAAATGCAGCGCGCCTGTATTCAATTCCCAAGTACTCGGAAATTCACCTCACAGGTATCGGAAACCGCCGCTTCGTGCGCATAGTGCATGACAGAAAATTCTGCTATCTGGACGCCAATAAGGTATCCATGGACCAGGAGACCATTGACGGCGTGCGTGCCAAGGAAAAGGCGGGACTGGCGCGGAAAGAACTGCTCACAGCCTCCATCCACTCCGCAAAAGAGAATGAGCTCAAGGACCGCGCATCCGATGTCCGCGCCAGGACCGATGAGATCCTGGAAAAGATCGCAAGACGCGAGATGCTCCGCACACAGACCCGCAATCCCAACTGGAGCGGACCGGTTCTCTCCCGGGGACGGGGCTCTGTCATGGGTCCCAGCGGCAAGGAGACCTATTACAATCTCAACATGAACGGCGTCGTGAGCATCATGCGCCGAATGGGAAATACGGACGAATACTGGGTCCGCGATGACGGCTGCAAGATGCTGGGTGATTACATCATGTGCGCGGCCAACCTGCGCGTTCATCCCCGCGGCTCTCTTGTGGAGAGCAGCCTGGGAACCTGTATTGTCTGCGATACCGGCGGCTTTGCCAGCAGAAACTCCAACCAGCTGGACATTGCCGTGACCTGGTGATGATTTGCTGAACTGATACAGTCAGTTCAAGGCGAGTCAGTTTAAGGCGAGTCAGTTCAAGGCGGCTGCTCCTGTCATCCGGACAGGTGCAGGCGCCTTTTTACACCTCAATGAGAACGCAGGGGGAAACGGGAAAAGAACCCTGCAAAAACGAACAGATCAATCAGCTAAAACAGACCGGACAGCTAAAACAGATCAGACAGCTAAAACAGACCGGACAGCCAAAACAGATCAGACAGCTAAAACAGACCGGACAGCTAAAACAGACCAGACAGCTAAAACAGACCAGACAGCCAAAACAGATCAGACAGATACGCGGCCCGGAAAGACACAGAAATAAGAAAAGCCCTTCACAATGAATCCGATGGTTCAGGTCCATTGTAAAGGGCTTTTCCACATAAAGGGGGAGTATGAAAATCTATGGTTTGAAACGAAATAACGAAGGGGGAAAGTCTGTCGTTCTCTTTCGCTTACAATAGATATGATATACCATGATTCTTAAATAGCAATTTCCTAATTGTTAAAAGATAATAAAATAAGAGAATAATAAAAATTAAATCCGCAAAGAGGTTGTTTTTAACAAATCTGTTGTTGAGAAAAGCGGATTTGAGACAGGTCGGTCTGCTGTATAATCAGGTGATTGTTTCTTGCAGCCGCAAAAAACAGCCAAAAATACAAGGGATTTCCTGCCGCCAAAAAGCATGTTTCGCACACAAATTTTCATTCTGCAGTGTAGTAAAGGACGCGAATGTGTTATGATAGACTATGACGCATAAGAAGGGCGGCATCTTCCGCATGGCATCCGTGATCATTCTCACGGAGCGATCATTCTTCAATGCGGGTATTGCGCGATGAAGAATAATACTGCAGGAATATGTGCTTTTGCCGGGGTGAAAGGCTTATTGTGCCGGCATGGAGGAAAGTGAGTATGAAAAAAGGTCTGGTTCTGGAAGGCGGCGGTATTCGCGGTATTTTTTCCGCAGGAGTTATGGACGTCCTGATGGAGGAAGGGATTGTCTTTGACGGTGCAATCGGTGTTTCGGCCGGTGCGGCTTTTGGCTGCAACTATAAATCCAAGCAGCCCCGGCGTGCGATCCGCTACAATCTGAAATATGCCAAAGACCCTCGTTATTCCAGTGTTCGTTCACTTCTGAAGACGGGTGATCTTTTTAATGCCCAGTTCTGCTACCATGATATTCCCGAGAAACTGTATCCCTTTGACTGGGAGACATTTCGCGAGAATCCCATGAAGTTCTATCTGGTCTGCACGGATGTCGAGACCGGCAAGCCTGTCTATCACCTGTGCGACAATGACAGCGAGTGGCAGATGCTGGAGTGGTTCCGCGCCTCCGGTTCCATGCCCCTGGTTTCCCGTGTTGTTGAAATCGGTGACCAGAAGCTTCTGGACGGCGGCATCACGGATTCGATCCCGCTGCGCTTTATGGAGAGCAAAGGCTACGAGCGCAACGTGGTCATTCTGACCCGTCCCGCGGATTATGTCAAAGAGCCCGCGTCCATGATGCGTGTGATCAGCCGCGTGCTGAGTCAGTATCCCGAGACTGTGAAGGCGATGGAGAACCGCCACAATGTCTATAACGAGACAGTGGCCTACATCCGTCAGCGTGAGGCGGGCAAATATGCCTTCGTAATCCGGCCCGAGACCGATCTGGATGTCGGCCGCATCGAGCACGACAGGTTCAAGATCCGCGAAGCCTACAAGGCAGGCAGAAGGGCGGCGCGCAAGCGTCTCAATGCCCTCCGCCGTTTCCTTGAGGCCGCTGACAATGAAGTGTTCGCCGACGGCACCTATTCGACCAATGCTTCCATCATTGCGAATGCACCCGGTGCAGAAAAGCCCGTGTCCGACGACATCCTTGACGAGGAGAAAAAAATCCCCGCGGAAGCAGCTCCTGCACAGGAAGCGGCAGCTGCAGAAAAAGCTCCTGCAGAAAAAGCTCGTTCCTATGTGGGAACGATTGAAGATGCAATCCCCGCCCCCGCAGAAGATAAGAATGAAAAAGAGGAGGACCCCTCTTCCTTCCGGGCACAGGTCTTCGGGGATGCCATAGATGAACAGGTTGGCTTTGAGAAGCCCGTGTCCTATGTAGACCGCCAGGAAGCTGCACTGAGAAGAGAGCGCGAAACCATCATGGAAGCCGAGGAGGCTGCCGAAAAGGCTGAGGACGAGCGCATCGCCGCCGAGAAGGCGGAAGCGGAAAGAATCGCTGCAGAGAAGGCAGAAACAGAGCGCATCGCTGCCGAGAAGGCGGAAGCAGAGCGCATCGCCGCAGAGAAGGCAGAAGCAGAAAGAATCGCTGCCGAGAAGGCGGAAGCAGAGCGCATTGCCGCAGAGAAGGCAGAAGCAGAGCGTATTGCCGCTGAGAAGGCAGAAGCAGAGCGCATCGCCGCTGAGAAAGCCGAGGCTGAGCGTATCGCCGCAGAGAAGGCAGAAGCTGAAAGAATTGCAGCCGAGAAGGCGGAAGCAGAGCGCATCGCTGCGGAGAAGGCAGAAGCCGAGCGCATTGCCGCTGAGAAGGCAGAGGCAGAGCGCATCGCCGCTGAGAAGGCAGAAGCAGAAAGAATTGCCGCGGAGAAGGCCGAGGCGGAACGCATCGCCGCTGAGAAAGCTGAGGCAGAGCGCATCGCCGCCGAGAAGGCAGAAGCGGAGAGAATCGCGGCCGAAAAGGCAGAAGCGGAGCGGGTCGCGGCCGAAAAGGCAGAAGCGGAGCGCATCGCTGCGGAGAAGGCAGAAGCCGAGCGCATTGCCGCGGAGAAGGCCGAGGCAGAGCGCATCGCCGCTGAGAAGGCAGAAGCAGAAAGAATTGCCGCGGAGAAGGCCGAGGCGGAACGCATCGCCGCTGAGAAAGCTGAGGCAGAGCGCATCGCCGCTGAAAAGGCCGAAGCGGAGCGCGTCGCTGCGGAGAAGAGAGAAGCGGCGAGAAAAGCCAGAGAAGAAAAAATTGCAGCTGAGAAGGCAGCAGCTGACAAAGCTGCGGCAGAAAAGGCAGCCGCCGTTAAGGCCGCCATGCAGAGAGCTGCGGCAGCAAGAGCCGCATCCATTACCCGTACGGATGCCCCCGAAGCAGAGAATACGGAAGCAGCTCCTTCTCTGAGATATCGCGGACGCTGGCAGAAGAGCAGCTGGAAACCCGCCAGCATGAACTCCCTGAAGAAAGAGGATGAAGAGTAAAAAAGAAATGCATGGCCTGATCCGCGAGGATCTGTGAGCCCGGGACCGCGGCACGAATTAATATGAAATAAAAAGAAAGCACCTCTGCTTTCCCGACTGCAGGACAGTTGAGAAAACAGAGGTGTTTTTTTGAATTTTGATCATCGGATATGCCTCACAGCCCGGCTCCGGCCAGAGTCTCCGCTGTATAAAGGCATTGGATTACAGAGGAAAAAATGATTGTTTCAGGTTTACAATAATTCCGTGATTTCCGCAAGCGAGGGAAGAATGATGTCTGGACGAAAATCGTATTGCTCCAGATCCTCCAGCTGTGTCTCGCCGGTGAGTACCATGATGGAGAGAGCCTTCGTGCCGTTGGCAATAGCTATATCCGTGTAGATACGGTCGCCGACAACGGCTATTTCTTCTTCCTTGAAGCCCGTGTGGCGGATGATATAGTCCAGGGCATGCCGGGAGGGCTTCCCGTAGAAATCCGGAAAGCGGCCGGTGGAACGCTCGACCAGTTTGGCGATGGAGCCGCAGTCAGGAATGTAGTCGAGTACGCCATTGTCGTCGACTGGGCAGTTGTAGTCCATGTTGACGCCGTAATAGGCGGCTCCGTGCCGCAGGTATTTGCAGGCGCGGGAGATCCGCTCATAGGTCAGGGTCGTGTCAAAGCCCAGGATGACCACGTCCGGCATACTGGCGGGTGCCTCTGACTCCGGATCGAAGACCCGCAGGCCGGCCCGCCGGAAGGCTTCGACCAGATTGGGGGTTCCGACGATGAAAAAGGAATCTTTCCGGTGCAGGCGCTGCATCTCCTCGAGGATGACCTGCGTCGACAGAAAGACCTGGCTTTGTGTGACGGGGATGCCCATTCCGGAGAGTTTGTCCAGGTAGTCCTGCTGGTGCTTTGTGGAATTATTGGTGAAAAAGCAGTAGCTGCGGCCGGTCTCTTCCAGTTTTTTCAAAAAAGGGATGGTGAAGGGGAAGAGGCGGTTGCTCAGATAGATGGTACCGTCCATATCGAGGACAAAGCAGCGGGTCTTCTGCAGACGCCTGATATCTGCTTCTTTTTTCCAACGAAAGTAAGTTTCCTGTATGGAGAGTTCTGCCTTTGGCAGATTTTTCCGACCGATGCTTTCCCGCATTGTTTCTGAATCGGAGCTTTCCCGCATGGCTTCCGAACCGGTGATCTCCCCCATATTTCCCGAACCGGAGCCCTTGCGCACATCTTCCAACCCGGCCCGTCCGATCGTATAGTCCATGGCGGCGGCCCCCGCGGAAGCCTTATCCAGGGCAAGGCCCTGCGGCGAATAGTAGGCTGTCAGCCGGTCTGCAAATTCCTCCGAAAGTCCCAGATCCCACAGAATCCGGAGCAGGGTATAGCGGTCCCGGACGTCTTTCGCGTACAGGACGGCGCCTCTGACCTCCTCCAGGGAGACGCCGATCTGCTCCGGGTGGACCGGGGCATGCAGAGAGAGCAGGAGTTCTTCAATTTCGGAGACTGAGGGCAGATCATGGCGGATGGCCCGGAGGATTTCCAGCCGGTGGTCCCGGATCGCGTCCAGACGTATATTCCGTCCTGCGGAATCATTTTTTTCGGATTTTTCCTCAAGCACAGGGATGCCGTCCGCAGTATCCAGGATTTCTGCCAGCATATTATACATTTGCAGACAGGCGATTGACGCGACTCCGACCTTGGCTCCGTGGAGGACCGGCTTTTTTCCCTGCCTGAGAAACTGTATCTCCCAGTAGTGGGACATGTGATGCTCACAACCGGAGGCGGGCCGGGAGTTTCCGACGAATTTCATGGCAATCCCTGTCAGGACCAGGGCTTCGGTGATGGCTCCCATGACCTCGGGATCACGTTCCGGGATTTTGCTGGTCTGCGCCAGTATGATCTGAAGGGCAGTCCGCACCATCCCTTCAACATGTTCGCAGTAATATTCTCCGGTGATGAGATGTGCCAGCTTCCAGTCCAACAGGCAGGTGTATTTGCCCAGCATATCACCCAGACCTGCAGTAATCATCTCCATCGGCGCCTGTGCCAGGATCTCTGTGTCCGCAATGACGGCTGCAGGCCCCTGCGCGTCATAGGTGGTCTTGAAATGGTCGACGATCAAGGCTGCTCCTGTGGACACAAATCCGTCCATGGAAGGGGCAGTCGCCAGAATGACATAGGGCAGGCCTCTCAGCCTGCTGACATATTTGCAGAGATCGTTAATCGTCCCTGAGCCGACAGCCAGGACGACATCTGCATCCGGCGGCATATGCAGCAGGAGGGCGCCGACAGCGGCTTCATCGGGGACAAGCTCTGAATCTTGCAGGACAAAGGATTCACAGGCAAACTCTTCAGAGGAGAGAATGGCAGCGGCTTTTTTTCCTGCCGCCTCCCAGGTGTTGACATCCGCGGCAAGATAGGCTTTATGAAACCCCAGTCTGCGCAGCATGGCGGGGAGCCGCTGCAGGGCATCCCGTCCGATGTCGATCACTTTTAAGTCTGTACTGTGCACGCGGCCGCAGCTGCAGTGCATTTCTTTTTCGAGAAGGGGTTGGAAATTCATATCAGCAGTAATAACCTCCTGTCCACAGACATGTCATCTATATACCTTCCTGAGGGAGCCCGGTTTAGCCCTGCTTATGTCTCCCTGTTCGTATCAGTTTATCGCAATCAATCCTGAAAGAAAAGCCGCTTCACATCAAAGAAATCGATGCGGGTCAATGGCTGTGCAAAGGAGCCGGCAGCAGCTGCGCCCCGGCTGCGGCGTTGGCATAAATTAGGCTTGCATTTATTGATAAAAATAGCATATAATAGGGAACGTGCTTCAAAGCCTGTGTTTGAAGATTTATCTTCGGCGTTAAGGAAAACGGCAGATGCACATATAAGATCAGGAGACGTATCGAAGCGGTCATAACGAGCTCGACTCGAAATCGAGTTGTCGGTTAGTCCCGGCACGTGGGTTCGAATCCCACCGTCTCCGCTATTTGAAAGACCCGCATAAATGCTGTGGATTTAGAAAATCAGCATTTATGCGGGCCTTTTTATAATATCCTTCCAGTCAAAGTCCCAAAGTACCTGTCCGGGGAAAAACTTTTTAAAGAGGTCAGATGTCATTTGCGGGCGGATTCAGCTTGTTTTTTGCCTTTGTATTCCAGGCAGAGCATGGTCAGATCATCAAACTGTTCGGCGCCTGCGACAAAGCTGTTTACGACCCGGTGGACATTCCTGAGCGTGTTCTCGGGAGTCGTGTACGGATCCTGATTCAGGGCGTCCAACATGCGGTCAAGTCCGAACATGTTGTCTTGCGCGTCAGTTGCTTCCGGCACTCCGTCTGTGTAAAGAAAGAGCTTATCCCCGGGCTCCAGATCGATGGTATATTCTTCATACTCGGCGTCTTCCATACCTCCGATGACCAGTCCGTGCCGCTTTTTGAGAAGGCTGAACTGCCCCTTCCTTTCCAGAACGGGATATTCGTGTCCTGCGTTTGCCGCTGTGATCCGGCCGGAACTGATCTCAAGGATCCCCAGCCAAACCGTCACGAACATCTCCGTCTGATTGTTGCCGCACACTGCCTCATTGGTTTTGCTGAGAACTTCTCCCGCTCCCTTGCAGAGCAGGGCATAGCTTTGTATGAGTATCTTGGAAGCCATCATAAAGAGGGCGGCAGGAACGCCTTTTCCGCTGACATCCGCGATCAGGACTGCCAGATGGTCTTCATCGATGAGGAAAAAGTCGTAAAAGTCCCCCCGACCTCCCTGGCAGGAGTCATGGTTGCATAGAGGTCCAGCTCCCTGATCTGAGGGAAGGGCGGGAACTCGTGCGGCAGCATGCTTAACTGGATCCTGCTGGCCATTTCGAGTTCTGTATTGATCCGTTCCTGTTCAGCCGAGATTGCCCGGATCCTCTTTTCGTGATCCGCAAGACCCTTTTCCATGTCTGCCATGACATGGCTCAGATTCTCCAGTTCGTCACCGGTTTGGATCTGCAGATCAGAAAAGCAGAGGCTTTCGATCCCGGCCTCTTTGGTTTTTACATAAGTCTCGGCTGCGTCTGCAATACGGTCGATCGGTCCGGCGACAGATTTTTTAATATATCTGCTGGAGAACCATGCAGTGACCAGGGTCACGATCAATATACCTGCAGTGACCTTCAAGGTATAGTCCGCCATGATGGGAAAGATGTTTTGGACGGTCACATCCACCAGCAGAAACTCGAATATCTCCCCGTTTTCATCCCTGATCGGGAAGCCGGCTGTACACATCCATCCATACTTTTCCGTATTGTCAAAATCATAGAGCATTCCGCTGCCGTCCCAGCCGAGAAATTTCTTTACGCTGCTTTTGTCCGCGGGCTCCCATTCACCGGGATAGAGACGGCCTTCTTCTCCCGGGTCCACAATGTAGACCATAGCGCCGGTCTCTTCGTCATACATGGCCAGATAGACGTCATCAACATCTATAATGAAGTTGCTCAGCAAATGAACTGTTATATCCCAGGTATCATAGCCTGCCGGTGTGGCAGCTACGCCTGAAAAATAATCCCGGTATTCCTGTGTCCCCATTTTGGCACGCTGTTCCGGAGTCAGATCTCTGTATACCCGCATGATTTCTTTTGCAAACAGCTCGGAATCTGTGATGCGTGATGCCGGGGCGGATGCTTTTTGGGCTGTCAGGAAAGCGTGATGTACATGCTCCCCCAGGTAGGAAGTGGTGTATAAACTAAGACCGATCAGCAGAGAGATGGTTCCCAGGAGGACGCAGATGAAGACTGCGTTAAAGGTGGTTCGTATAGTGAGAGACTTGGGATGTTCTTTTTGCGATGAAATCATTTTGCGATCCTCGATGGTTTTTTGTCTTCTGGTCAGTGTCGGACCGGTCTGTCTCCGGGCACTGTCAGTTAAGCAACTGCCAATATTATACAATCATTGTGCATGGATGAGGTGAATTATTTCCGCAAAATCGATTATCGCTTTACTCTTTTGTGCTAAATGGAATCAGACGGAATGCCGCTTTGCGCAATGCACATAAACAGATCCACCGCAGTCTCAATGATGCGGTCATTGAAATCATATTCCGACGTGTGGAGGGGCGGATAGTCTTCCCCATTTCCGATGTAAACCATTGCGCCGGGACAAATCTTTAAATAATGCCCGAAATCCTCCGAAGCCCGCCAGAGCTCCCCCATGGGGACGGCGGGTATCCTGTTTTTCCGGGCCGCATCCAGAACCCGGTCCAGACAGGCGTCGTGGTTGCGTGTCTCCGGGAAATAATCGTGGATGCTGTGGGTCATTTTCAGACCTGCCTTTTTAGCTGCAGCTTCAGCGAAGGAGAGGATCGACAGTTCCATTGATCGCATTTCCTCCTCAATCTCTGCCCGCAGTGTCATGCAGATTTCGCCTTGGCCGGGCGATATGCCAAAGTCCCCGTCGCCCAGCCTGATTCCGGTGATGGTGCACAGACGCATGGGGGAATCCTGCTCCTCAGGCGTAATTAAAGTCTTCGAATGGAAGCGCGGCTCCTGTGCGGCTGACGCATTGATACCTGCTGTCCCCTGCTCTGCCGATTCCGCCGCCCGCAGGGCATACTGTACGATCGAGGCAATCGCCCCCGCCGGATTATTGCCCTTTTCCGGTGCGCTGGCATGGGAAGTCCTGCCGGTCAGGCGGATCCGCAGCCCCTCGGAGGCCGGCTGGGTAAGCCCTCTTCGATAGACCAGGGTCCCCTCCGGGTAGCCGCCCAGATTATGCATGGCGTAGATCTCCGCGATCCCTTTCTCCCGGATCAGCTCCGCACACCTTTTTGCCCCGGCGCCGATCTCCTCGCCCGGCTGGAAAATCAGATATACATCCCGGTCTGTTTCCCGACGGTCCAGTTCCAGGGCCAGTCCGCAAAGGACGGCGCAGTGGCCGTCGTGCCCGCATTTGTGGGAGATGCCCTCTTTTTCAGACCCGTAAGGCAGGTTGATAGACTCTTCGATCGGCAGCGCATCCATATCTGCCCGGAAAGCGATGGGCCCCGGACTGTTTGGTCCCCTGTTGTCTCCCTCGGATCGGGCAGAGGCGGAGGCTTTTTTCAGAGCATAAAACCAGCCGTCCCTTGCATGGATTTGGAGGGAGGTGTTTTCTCGCAAAAAGGCCTGCAGCAATTGTATTGTCTGAGTCTCCTGCATGGAGAGTTCCGCGTGCTGGTGGAGGGTGCGGCGGAGCTGTGTGATTGCAGATAATTGTACTGGGGTCATGGTAATAATCCTCCCAGGCTGCTGTATATATAATCAGGGCGATCCATGCTGATGCCCCGGCAAATGTAAGCGATGTCATAGACCATATTATATAGCAAATGTTGACATATCTTAAATTATATCTGTTATTTTCTCTGGTTATTTTGTATAATAAATAATAGTTTTTAACAGGGGAGGGAACCCCTGTGTGATTTTATCCTACATCATTAATCCAGGTTTAACAGGAGGCGGCTTATGTTACGTATTGGCTTTTTAACTTCAGGCGGCGACTGCCAGGCCCTGAACGCGGCAATGCGCGGTGTCTTTAAGGCAGTTACACGCAATGCAAAAGAACCCGTTGAGTTCTATGGCTTCGAAGACGGCTACAAGGGCCTGATCTACAGTAAGTTCAGGCTTTTGGACGGCAGAGATTTCAAGGGCATCCTGACCCGCGGCGGCACAATGCTCGGCACCAGCAGGTGCCCCTTCAAGACCATCCGCGATCCCGATGAGAACGGACTGGACAAGGTCGAGGCAATGAAGCAGACCTATCATAAGCTGCAGCTTGACTGCCTGGTCATGGGCGGCGGCAACGGCTCCACCAAGACAGCGAACCTCCTCAGCGAAGAGGGCCTCAATGTCATCACTCTGCCCAAGACCATCGACAATGACCTCTACGGCACAGATATGACTTTCGGTTTCCACAGTGCTCTGGACATTGCCACCAAGTGCATCGATGATATCCACACCACCGCTTCCTCCCACGGCCGCGTCTTCATCGTCGAGATCATGGGCCACAAGGTTGGCTGGCTGCCTCTGTATGCCGGCATCGCAGGCGGCGCAGACATCATCCTTCTGCCCGAGATTCCTTATGACATCGACAAAGTTGTTGACGCAATCGAGGCCAGAGATAAAGGCGGCAGCCGTTTCACAGTTATCGCTGTCGCAGAGGGCGCAATCTCCAAAGAGGATGCCAAGCTCTCCAAAAAAGAATATAAGAAGAAAATGGCCAACTACGAGTATCCGTCGGTCTCTTACGAGATTGCTGCCAAAATCCAGCAGGCGACCGGACGTGAAGTCCGTGTCACGGTTCCCGGCCACACACAGCGCGGCGGTGCTCCCGATGCTTATGACCGCGTCTTCTCCACGCAGGTCGGCGCTGCAGCAGGCAAGCTGATCCTGAAGAAGCAGTATGGCTACATGATCGCGCTGAAAGACGGCGAGATCATCAAGGTCCCGCTTTCCGAGGTCGCAGGCAAGCTCAAAACTGTCGATCCCAATGCCCAGATCATCAAGCAGGCCAAGCTCGTCGGCATTTCCTTTGGTGATTGATCCCGGTAAAAACAGTCAAAAGCTGCGAGCTGCAAGGGCTCAGGGTGCAATCAGCAACCGGCAGAGATTATCAGGTGACTGTTCTGTCCGGTTGACGTTCGCTGAAAAACAGGTAAAATACTAAATACAGGCAGGGTGTGCCGCTGCTGCGGCGCACCCTGTTTTTTAACCATTTTTCATTAAAGTGCTTTTTTGATTGGCTGAAAACCACATTCAGCTGCAGCCATTTGCACACAATACAAAAAGAGGCAGCCCTATGCCGGATGAGAAATACCTGGCGCTGTACCGCAAATACCGCCCCAATGACTTTGATGATGTACGCGGGCGCGACGCGATCGTGCGCACACTCAAAAACCAGATCATCTCCGGGAGAATCGGACACAGTTACCTGTTCTGCGGAACGCGCGGGACGGGCAAGACGACGATCGCCCGTATTTTTGCGCGCGCGGCGAACTGTGAGAACCAGCACGACGGCAATCCCTGCGGGGAGTGTCCGACCTGCCGCGCCATCCAGGCGGAGGCCAATCTCAACGTGACCGAGCTGGATGCGGCGTCCAACAACAGTGTCGACGACATCCGCTCCATTGTCGATCAGGTGGAGTATTCCCCGACCCAGGGGCGTTTCCGCGTGTTCATCATCGACGAGGTCCATATGCTGTCCAATGCGGCCTTCAATGCCTTGCTCAAAACATTGGAGGAGCCGCCGTCCTACGTGATCTTCATCCTTGCCACGACGGAGCCCAACAAGCTCCCTGTCACGATCCTGTCCCGCTGCCAGAGATATGATTTCGGCAGGCTCTCAACGGAGGTGATCGAAGGGCGCCTCAGGGAAGTGGCGCAGATGGAAGGGCTTGAGGTCGAGGACAAGGCTTTCCGCTACATCGCGGGTGCGGCCGACGGTTCCATGCGTGACGGCCTGAGCCTTCTGGACCAGTGCAACGCCTTCAATTACGGCGGCGGCACACTGACCTATGAGCGCACTCTGGAAATTCTGGGCGCGGTGGATACCCGGGTGTTCGGGGACCTCTACCTCAGCATCCATGACGGAGAGGCGGCAGACGCCCTCAAAGTCCTCGATGACATCCTGCTGCAGGGCAGGGAACTCATGCAGTTTGTCACGGATTTCACCTGGTATCTCCGCAACCTCATGCTGCTCAAGGCTTCCGAGGAGACAGCGAGGTCGCTGGATATTTCCGCGGACAACCTGCGTCTCATGATTGATCAGGCCCGTATGTCGGATATGGAAGAGATCATGCGCTGCATCAAGGTCTTTTCGGCGCTGCCGGATCTGATCCGCTACTCGCCCAACCGCCGCATCCTGACCGAAATGACGATCATCCGGGCTTGCCGCTCTGCTATGGATGACGGCGCCGGAGACGGTGAGCCCATGCTCCTTGACAAGATCAAAAACCGCATCCGCGAGATGGAGACCCAGCTCTATAACAATGAGATGGCGATCGAGGCCATGGCCGCCGGCGCCGGAACGGGATTCACGGCTTCGGCCGCAGGCAGCGCTGCCGGTGCTGCACCGGGCAGGGGGACAGGCGGCGGAGCAGCTTCATCGGCCGCAAGCACGGAAAAGGCTCCCGCAGTAGCCCAGGAACTTCCGCCTGCCCTTCCCGGGGAAATCAAGGAGATTGTGGCCAACTGGTCAAAATATGCCTCCGAGGCGCCCCGCGGGTCCAGACGCCTCGCGCTCCGCAATGCCCGTCTCAGTCTTGGGGACCACGGGCAGCTGCTCATTATTTTTGAAAAAGAATACGGCAATCCATATATGTACCAGCGCAAAGACGACAACGGAGAGTCTACTGCCCGCGTTGATAATGACCGGCGGGAGCTGCAGCAGTATCTGCAGAGCCAGGTCGGGAAAGCGATCGAAATCGAATACCGGGTACTTGACAGAGGCGGACGGATAACAGACAATTATGTCGATTTGCTCTCGCTCGTCGAACCCGGAGCGATCCGGATGTCTGTCGAGACGGAAGATCTGTAGGCACAGAGTATCTCTGTAAAACAGTAAGATCAGCAGTAAAGATAAATATAAATAATAGTAGAGATAATTGATTGTAAAGCTGATTTAGTGAAAAACAATTTTCGAATGGAGGATAAAAAATGGCCAGAAGAGGTGGATTTGCAGGCGGAATGCCCGGAAACATGAATAATCTGATGAAGCATGCACAGCGTATGCAGCGCCAGATGGAAGAGAACAAGAAAGCCCTCGATGAGAAGGAATTCAAGGCGACCGCAGGCGGCGGTGCTGTCGAAGTTGTCATGACGGGCGCGCACGAGATGAAAACCATCACCATCGATCCCGACGCGGTGGATCCCGATGACGTCGAGACCCTGCAGGATATGATCATCGTGGCCGTCAATGATGTTCTCGGACAGATCACAGAGGAGAGCGGCAAGCTCATGGGCGGCATGGGCCTGGGCTTCTGAGGTTAGTAAAGTGGATTTATATTCCGGCTACATTAATAAGCTGATCGACGAGCTCGCTGCGCTGCCCGGCATCGGCAATAAATCAGCGCAGCGTCTGGCTTTTCATATCATAGGGATGTCCCCTGCGCGCGTAAACCGCCTGGCGGACACGATCCGCGATGCAAAGGCTCATGTAACTTTCTGCAAGGTCTGTCAGAATCTCACCGATGAGGAGATCTGCCCGATCTGCAAAAATCCTGCGCGTGACAAAAGTACAATCATGGTTGTTGAGAATCCCCGCGACCTGGCGGCTTACGAGCGGACAGGTCGTTTTAAGGGACTCTATCATGTGCTGCACGGGGCGATTTCCCCCATGCTCGGCGTCGGCCCCGGAGATATCCGTCTGAAGGAACTCATGGAAAGGCTGCGCGACGAAGAGGTGAAGGAAGTTATCATCGCCACCAATTCCAGCCTCGAGGGAGAGACCACGGCCATGTATATCAGCAAGCTGATCAAACCTGCCGGGATCAAGGTCACCCGCATTGCCAGCGGTGTTCCGGTCGGCGGCGATCTCGAGAATATTGATGAGGTCACCCTTCTCCGCGCTCTGGAGGGCAGGACAGAACTGTAACCTGATCGTATCGGAACGAGACTTTTATGGTAGTGAAAAACGGCCGAAAGGAGCAAAGTTGAAAAAAGATCATTTCGGAAACATGCCTGACGGAAGAGAGATTTCGCTCTATACCCTGGAAAACGACAAAGTCACTGTATGTGTATCAGACCTGGGCGCCCTTCTGGTGCGCCTTTATGTTCCTGACAAAAACGGCAGCAGGGCGGATGTTGTTCTGGGCTTTGATTCGGGTGAGGAATATCTGGACAACCCGAACTGCCTGGGAGCAATCGTTGCGCCGGTCGCCAACAGGACAAAAGATGCCAGCGTCGTGATCGACGGGATCGAATATCATATGACGGTCAATGAGGGGCGCAATAACCTTCATTCCGACAAACAGTCATTTGTGACAATGTGGGATGTTGCCGCGCAGGGAGAGGATTTTATCACTTTTGCCCAGGAGCGCGCGGATCTGTCGGACGGACTTCCCGGAGACCGCCGGTTTGAGGTTACATACCGCCTGCTTCCTGACGGTGTGGGCGTAGAGTATTTTGTCACATCTACCCGGCCGACCTATCTCAATCCGACCAATCATTCCTATTTCAACCTGGCGGGAGATGCCTCCGGCAGTATTCTTGACCAGACACTGCGTCTGTACGCCTCCGCCTACACGCCTCTTGCGGAGGGACAGATCCCTTCGGGAGAGATTCTTCCCGTACAGGGGACTGCTCTTGACTTTCTGTCTGCCAAAGCCTTCGGCCTTGAGATCGACAGCAGTGAGCCCCAGATGGTCCTCGCGGGCGGATATGATCACAATTTTGTAATTGACGGTTACACCGGCGACGGCACCATGCTTCCCGCTGCCTGCGCGGCAGATCCCGCCAGCGGCCGCGTCATGATTGTGTCGACCGACCTGCCCGGCGTCCAGCTGTACACAGCCAACTTCACAGATGTCCAAAACGGCAAGAAGGGCGCTCATTACGGAAAGCGCAGCGCTTTCTGCCTGGAGACACAGTTCTTCCCGGACAATGTGCACCATGACAATTTCAGAAAAGCGATCTTCGGCGGAGACACAGAGCTGCGCACCACTACGATCTTCACTTTCTCTGTCGTGAAATAAAGACGCAATGCTGTACCCGGTCTCAACAACGACCCTTATTTAGGGAAAACTGATCTATGGAAGAGGATAAAATGACTGATTTTTCTCCTGATACGGAAAAAAACGATTCTTCCAAATTGAATACACAATTACGGGATACCGATACGGAGCGTTCCGCCCTTGACCAGGACGGAACCGGCTCCGCTTTTTCTATGCCGCAAGAGGAATCCGATATGGGACCTGAAGCCGATTCCGGCAAGGTGGATGCAGACAGGTCCGGCGAGGCGGCAGAGCCCGCTGAGGAGATTTCCGGCAACGGTGCCGGGACTTCTTCTGAAGATACGGCAGCATCGGAAACCGATGCGGCGAATGACACGCCGTCCGGGCAGGATGCCGGGGATATGCAGGGCACTTCCGGGATGACAGAACATTCCGGCCGGCTGCCTGCCGCCTCTGCGCCCGGATCCGGTTCGCAGCAGGCGCATAGTTTTCCCGGAGCACGGGAGCAGGCGGATATATCTGTACCTGAGATCACTCAGAAAGCGGACCGCTCCAAAGCCGCCACCTACAGAGACAAGATCCTGCGCCACAAAAAGAGAAGATACCGCCGCACGATCATACTTGTTGTGCTCGTGATGGCCCTGCTGGTAACGGCGGTGATCCTCTGGATGCGGCGCGGCTATACACGCGCGGAGCTCATCCGTATTTCCGCCATCGCTTCGGAGGACAGCGCGTCCTATGAGAATCTGGGCGGAAATGTAGTCCAATACGGCAACAGCGGCGCTGTCTGTGTCGACCAGCGGGGAAACACGCTGTGGAACGTCTCCTATGAAATGCAGCAGCCGATCACCAGCGTCAGCGGGGATGTGATCGCGATCGCGAACCGCAGCGGCTACTATGTCTATGTCATGAACAGCCAGGGTCTGATGGGGACGATCCATACCACCCTGCCCATCCACAGCATTGCTGCTGCCGAGAACGGTGAAGTGGCGGTCATCATGAATGACACCAAAGCCACCTGGGTCCGGCTCTATACTGCAGAGGGAAGGGAAATCGCCTATCTGGTCCGGACGATGGCGGAAAACGGCTATCCGATCGCCGCGGCAGTCTCTCCGGACGGCCAGACACTCTGCCTTTCCAGCGTGTCCATGTCCAATGCCGCCGTCAAAACCAATATTTCCTTTTACAATTTCGGAAGCGCCGGCCAAAAGGCAAATGATCATCTGATCCAGCATTCCGACTTTATCGATGAGGTGATTCCTTATCTGCACTATATCGACAATACCACCTGTGTCTGTGTCTCCGACAAGCAGCTCTTCTGCTTCTGGACCACGCTTCTGCACTCGTCCGGCAGTTCCTATGCCCAACTGCCCGACAATACCCTGGGAGTGTTCTGCGGAGACAGCTTTGTCGGCATTCTTTCTACAAATACAAAAGGGGATACCCAGTACACACTGGACCTCTACAATAAGCGCGGGAAGAAAGCGGGCAGCGTCAACTTTACCATGCAGTACACAGATATTGATATTGCGGGCGATAAGATCTACATCCATAACGAAAAGGAGTGCCAGATCTTTACCATCAGCGGCCGCTGCCTGTTCAACGGCAAATTCGAGAGGCCCATCCGCGCTATGATTCCCGGAGCCGGACTCAGCGACCTTCTCGTGGTGACGGATGGCGAAGTGGACAGTGTGCGCCTGCACT
>DGRU01000133.1:0-186 GCA_002390025.1 Lachnospiraceae bacterium UBA4380 | reverse complement strand
CTGATGCCCGGAAGGAGAAGTGGACTTGAATCTCTATTTCTGGTTGATTGTTATTATATCGGTCGTGCTGCTGGCCTACGGAGCAGTCAACGGCTACAAAAACGGATTTGTCAAGGAGCTGGAGGGCCTGGTCGCTTCCATCTTTGCTGTTGCAATGCTTATAGTCGTCAGCAGACTTGCAAGAGG
>DGRU01000090.1:2519-3050 GCA_002390025.1 Lachnospiraceae bacterium UBA4380 | reverse complement strand
CGGGCTACATCACCGTGGTGGAACTTACCCGCGCCGGCGACCTGATCCGAAGCAGGACCATGGAGGCCTTCTTTCCCCTGCTCTCTATTGCGCTCATCTATTTTGTCCTGATCCGATGCCTGGAAAAGGCGGAGGACCTTCTGCACAAATACGGCGCGCGCAAACGCCGGGAGAGAAAGATCAAGGGGGTGGACGCATGAGCCTGATCGAAATCAGAAATCTCAAAAAAGAATATTCGCCCGATGTCGTCCCCCTCAGGGGAGTGACCGCGGACATAGAGGCAGGAGAAGTGATCAGCATCATCGGCCCTTCCGGGACCGGCAAATCGACCCTGCTGCGCTGCATCAACCGCCTGGAGACCCCGACCTCCGGCCAGGTGATCGTGGACGGTGTGGACGTCTGCGCCCCGGGCGCCGATCTGGCAAAACTCCGCCGCAGTATGGGAATGGTCTTCCAGTCTTTCAACCTCTTTCCCCACAAAATGGCGGTGGAAAACATCATGCTCCCCCAGCAGAGCCTTCTGGGCAGATC
>DGRU01000090.1:2281-2451 GCA_002390025.1 Lachnospiraceae bacterium UBA4380 | reverse complement strand
CCGGGAAGCCTATGAGGAAGCCATGCAGCAGCTGGAGAGAGTCGGCCTTGCGGACAAGGCCCGCCAGTATCCGGACGAACTGTCCGGCGGCCAGAAACAGCGCGTCGCCATCGCCAGAGCCCTGGCCATGCATCCTCAGATCCTACTCTTTGACGAGCCCACCAGCGCCC
>DGRU01000090.1:0-2234 GCA_002390025.1 Lachnospiraceae bacterium UBA4380 | reverse complement strand
GAGCCCACCAGCGCCCTGGATCCCACCATGGTATCCGAGGTTCTCTCCGTCATCCGCGACCTGGCAGGCACCGGTCTGACCATGCTGCTCGTGACCCACGAAATGCGCCTGGCAAGACACGTCTCCAACCGCGTTTTTTTCATGAAAGACGGAGAGATCTACGAAGAGGGCAGCCCGGAGCAGATCTTCGAAAATCCCCTGCGGGAAGGCACCCGCAATTTTATCTTCCGCATCCGCAACTGGACCTACACCCTGTCGCCGTCCAGCCGGGACTTCCACGAGATGAACGGATCACTGGAAAAGTTCTGCAAGGATCAGTTCCTGGGCAGACGCCAGGCCATGAACTGTCAGCTGGCCGTCGAAGAACTGGCCGTCTCCTTCCTGCTCCCCGCCATCGAGCGCGCAGGGCAGGGCGCCTTCCAACTCACCCTCTTTGCCGGTGAAGAAGGCGCAGAGCGGAAACTCATGATCGACTGCGCCGACTTTCCGGAAGGGAAAAAACTCCTGGAAGACCTCCTGAAAAATATCTCGGCAGATAGCGGGAGCGGCAAGGGCAGCCCCGTTCTGCAGAAAGCGGAGCCTGAAAAAAGCAGGGAAGCTGCAAAAGCCGCAGAAAAGGCAGAAGCCGAAGGAAATGCGACAATCGCAGAAAAGGCAGAAGCCGCAGGAAATGCGACAATGGCAGAAAAGGCAGAAGCCGCAGAAGATGCGAAAACCGCAGAAAAGGCAGAAGCCGAAGAAATTTCCGGAACCAAAACCGGCTCCATGGAAGCCGCCTCCGCAGCTATCCTGGAAAACGTGCTCAGACGCCTTCCGGATGAGGGAGAGGACACAATGGTTTTCAGGATCCTGTAGAAAGGGGGTCATATGAAGCTTTACCATGCCGGAAAAGAGGAAATCAGGAAGCCGGATCTATACCGGGGAAGAAAAAATGCTGATTTCGGCCAGGGATTCTATCTCACGCCCGACAGGGAATTTGCCTTCAGGTGGGCATATAAAGGATATGTGGTGAATGAATATGAACTGGATCTTACCGGCTTAAATGTCGTCAGTTTTTCCAGGGAAAGAGCCTGGTTTGACTATATTTTCAAGAACCGGCGGTCTAAAGATACCCTGACGGCGGATATTGTGACCGGACCTGTCGCAAATGACACACTCTATGACACCCTCGGGATCATCAGCAGCGGATTCCTGAAACCGGAAGATGCTCTTGCTCTGCTGCAGATCGGCCCTGTATTTACGCAGACAGCAGTAAAGAGCATGAAGGCTTTAGAGCAGCTGAGATGGACCGGGGCGCAGAAGGTTATTGACGATTCCTACTACAGAGATCTTGTCAGAAAAGAGGAATCGGAATACCAGGAACAGTTCGCTGCCTACATGCAGAAATTAAGCGATCCCAAAGTGTGACACTCGGGAGGAAATAAAAATGCACCGAATTGCCGTGATTTCCGATACGCATAATCTCCTTCGCCCCGAGGTGGTCGAGATCATCAAGACCTGCGAGGCCATTGTCCATGCAGGCGACATCTCCACGCTCGACATCCTGGACCGCCTGGAAGAACTGAAACCCCTCTACATCGTGCGGGGCAACAACGACAGGGGAGACTGGGCCTCCGGTCTGGCCCAGGTCCTGACTTTCGACCTCTTCGGGCGCACTGTCTGCATGACCCACATCAAGCGCAACATCCCGCCGGACCACAAGGCGGACCTGGTCATCTACGGCCACAGCCACCGCTATTCCTGCGCCAAAGACGGTGACGCTGTCTTCCTCAACCCCGGCAGCTGCGGCCCCCGCAGGTTCAACCAGGAGATCACCATGGCTATCCTGACCCTGACAGACCCGGGAGACAAGGGCGACGAAAAGGCAAAAGAGGACATCCTGGCACCGGAAATGGCAGAGGGAATCTTCGTCGAGCGGATCGACATTCCCAATGAAGCCCCCGCCGGAAAAGGCGGCGCAAGGGGCGGGCAGGATATGAAGAGTGTCCTGCGAACAACACTGGGAGTGAACTCTGGTTCCGGACAAAACTCTGGACAAAGCACCGGACAGAGCTCCAGACAAAACTCCGGACAGAGCAGTCAGGGCGGACCCTTTCGATCAAGCCGCACCTATAAAAGAGCTGTCACCACAGATATCATCCGCAGGGTCTGCGAAGACGTGGACCGAGAGAGAACAGTAGATGAGATCGCCGCCAGACGCAGGATCGATCCGGAACTGGCAGAGCAGATCGTCC
>DGRU01000190.1 GCA_002390025.1 Lachnospiraceae bacterium UBA4380 | reverse complement strand
TTCATCCCTGCAAGCCTTGTTTCCGATACTTATGAGAGAGACCTGAGCAAGTATCTCGGACAGGACATCGAGTTCGTAATCACCGAGTACAATCCGCACAGGCGCAGATATATTGGTGATCGTAAACAGCTTCTCGTTGCTAAGCGCCAGGAAATGCAGCGCAAGCTCTTCGAGACCATCCACCCCGGCGATACAGTCGAGGGTACTGTCAAGAATATCACAGATTTCGGTGCCTTCATCGATCTGGGCGGCGCAGACGGACTCCTGCACATCTCCGAGATGAGCTGGGGCCGTGTCGAGAATCCCAAGAAGGTCTTCAAGGTTGGCGAGAAGCTCCGTGTCCTGATCAAGGACATCCAGGGCACAAAGATCGCTCTTTCCCTGAAGTTCCCCGAGGAGAATCCCTGGGTTGGCGCAGCACAGAAGTATGCTGTCGGCACAGTAGTTACCGGCAGAGTTGCCAGAATGACTGACTTCGGCGCATTCGTAGAGCTTGAGCCCGGCATTGATGCCCTGCTTCATGTTTCCCAGATTGCCCGCGAGCACATCGACAAGCCTTCAGACGTTCTCAAGACCGGTCAGGAAGTTACTGCCAAGATCGTTGATTTCAACGAAGACAGCAACAAGATCAGCCTGAGCGTCAAGCAGCTTCTCATCGACAAGGAGCGCGAGAGACGCGCTGCCGAGCGTGCGAATGCTGACGCTGACGTCGTATCTGTTGACGTTGACGCTTTCGTCAATGCCCAGAGGGCTAAAGAAGAGGCCGAGGACGCAGAATAATCTTTGATTCTGCATAAAAGGTTCTGATTTTACGGGGCCGGAATCCCTGTGGGTTCCGGTCCCTTTCTTTATATTTTGCAGGCTGAGAGGGACAGGATGGATCTTCAGAAGAACAGTGTATTTACAGAGGATATGCGGCAGCTCGGCGCGCTTCCCCTGATGGAGGAACTGCGGGGCTGCACGGTACTTGTGACCGGCGCGACGGGACTGATCGGACAGACGATCGTATCGGCCCTTCTGCGCTGCAATGAGTCGGATGCAGGTCAGGACAGGGAGCCGGTCCGGGTCATCGCCTGTGTGCGCAATAAAGAGAAGGCAGACCGCCTCTTTGCGGGAGCAGATCAGGGAAATCTGCAGCTTCTGGTCTCTGATATACTGAACCTGCCGGCCGACAGACTGCCCTGCAGGGTCGATTATATGATCCACGCAGCCAGCCAGACCTCCAGCCGCGCCTTTGTCGACAGTCCGGTGGAGACGATTTTCACAGCCATAGACGGCACCAGACGGGCCCTGGAATTTGCGCAGAACAACCATGTCCGCTGCTTTGTCTACCTTTCCACCATGGAAGTCTACGGAACCCCGGCAGACGACAGGAAGATCGATGAAAAACACGGCACAAATCTGGATACAACACAGCCGCGCAGCTGTTATCCCGAGTCCAAGCGCCTGTGCGAGATCCTCTGTGCATCCTGGCAGAAGGAATACGGCGTACCTGTCCGGATCCTTCGGCTGACACAGACCTTCGGACCCGGTGTCCGCTATGACGACGGACGAGTTTTCGCCGAATTTGCCCGCTGTGCAATGGAAAAAAGAGATATCGTCCTCAAGACAGCCGGCCTGACCTGCCGTTCCTACCTGTATACGGCGGATGCGGCGGCAGCCATCCTGACGGTCATGTTGCGCGGACAGGACGGAGAAGCCTACAATGCGGCCAACGAGTCGACTTACTGCAGTATACGCGAGATGGCGGAACTGGTCGCAGACCAGTGTGCCGGCGGGGAGATCGGCGTGCGGATCGAGGCGGCGGAGGACCCCTCAAAGCTCGGCTACGCGCCCACCCTGCATATGAATCTGGACACCTCAAAGCTTCGCGCACTGGGCTGGACCCCTGTCTGCGGACTTGCGGACGCCTACAGGCGCATGATAGCAGCTATGGAGAGAGAATTATGAATCTGGCAGTAATATTCGCGGGCGGATCCGGCAAGAGGATGCACGCCAAGGACAGACCCAAGCAGTTCCTCTATGTACACGGGAAACCGATCATTGTCCACACGATCGAAATCTTCAACAGACACCCTGAGATCGACGGGATCGTCGTGGTCTGTATCGAGGACTGGATCCCCTATATGGAGGAACTCAAATATACTTTCCGTCTGGACAAGATCGCTTCGATCGTGCCGGGCGGCGAGACGGGACAGATGTCCATCTATAACGGTCTCGCGGAGGCGGCGCGCATTTACGGCCGCCAGGGAAATGTCGTACTCATCCATGACGGTGTCCGCCCTCTGATCGACGAGGACCTGATCACGGCAAATATCCGCTCGGTCGAGAAGTTCGGCACCAGCATCAGCTGCGGTCCTGTCAGTGAGACAGTTGTCCTGGTCAGCGATACGGAACAGGTGCGTGAGGTCGTCAACCGCAGCAATTCCCGGGTTGCCAAGGCGCCCCAGGGATACTGGCTCGAGGATGTCCTCGCCGTCGAGGAGCAGGCCATCAGTGAAGGCCTCACAAATATGATCGACACCTGCACGCTGATGCGCCATTACGGACGCGATCTGTCGATCGTCGACTGCCGCGCCGACAATGTCAAGATCACGACGCCTGAGGACTTTTTCATGTTCCGTGCAGTGGCGGATGCCAGAGAAAACGATCAGCTGATGTGACAGGAGAAAAGAGAATGGAAAAAATACTGAGTGTGTCGATTGCATCCTATAATGTTGAAAAATTCATCCGCAAGGCGCTGGACTCCTGTTGTGTGCCCGAGATCATGGACCGGCTGGAAGTGCTTGTCGTCAACGACGGCTCCACAGACAGCACACTGGAGATCGCCCGCGAATATGAGCAAAAATATCCGCAGACCTTCCGCGTGATCGACAAAAAGAACGGCGGCTACGGATCAACCGTGAATGCCTCCATCAAGGCGGCGACAGGAAAATATTTCCGCCTGCTGGACGGAGATGACTGGTTTGACCGGGACGGACTTGTCAATTTCATAGAGGAACTGACCGTGGCGGAGGAGGATATGATCGTCGCTCAGTTCAAGCGCGTCTTTGAGGAGGACGGACACGAGGAGCTGCGCGATGAGGCGGAGGATATCAAGGAGAAGGTGGTGCACTTTGACTCCCTGGGAGGCCACGAGTGGTTCACCATGCATGCCATTTCCTACCGCACAAAGATTCTGCAGGACAACGAGATCCGCCTGACTGAGCACTGTTTCTATACAGACCAGGAATACGACCTTCTGCCCCTTCCCTGGGTGGATACGGTCCGCATCTTTCCGCAGGTCGTCTACTGCTACCGCATCGGCCGCGGCGAGCAGAGCGTCAGTCCCGAGGGCCTGGAAAAACACTACAATGACCAGACTGTCGTGCTCAAGCGCCTCTACACCGTCTATCCCGATGTGGGCAAACAGAAGACCGCTAAGGATAAATACATTTTCAACTACTTTATCCTGCGCACCTTCCTGCAGATCAAGGTCTTCCTGGTGATCTCAAAATCCAGCCGTCACCGCCAGGAACTCATCCAGTTCATCGGCTATCTCAAGAGAGAGCAGCCCCTGATCTACAAAGAGCTTGTCCGCACCAGCAAGATCCTCAAGATCCTTCTTGTGACACGCTATGCTGCCTACGGGATCCTCCACAAAAAGCTGCGAGAGGAATACAGATACTAAGATCTTCAGCAAACTCCTGTGAAATTTGCAGATATGCTGTGAGATTTGCAGATACGTTTTTTAAACAGATCAAAACAGCCCCGGCAAAGGGATGGTGTGATGATCCATCCGCTGCCGGGGCTGTTTTTTGGATTATGTATGGAACAGTGTCTGCGCAAAAGAATGAATGCGCAGCAACCTGATATGCGCAGCATCTCAGTGTGCAACAGTCTCATTTGCGGAAAATAATATGCCTGAGCACATAGGCCGCATAGTCTGAAAGGGCAGTGCGGTCTTTTTTGATGTCGTCGGAGAACTCGAAGTAAATACTCTTGTCCTCGAAGGAACGCTTGAAGAAGGGGGTCCTGTAGAGGCTCCACTGGGGCAGGTAGGTTGAGGTCTTGCGGGTATAGCAGGTCTCGGGCTTTGCCTGGATCCGGCGGTTGGGATCTACATAGGAGGAGATATATTTGTGGATCGCCATGTCCTCAGCGGGCAGGTAGTAATAATCCCTGTAATTGGCATAAAAATATTTCATTTCCTCGCTGTAGAGCGGAACTTTGAGGATGCCGCTGTCGCCTTCGATCTTGAGATAGCAGTGGTCGGCGCCGGCATAGATCCTGGCCGGCAGGGAGAAATTCATTTGGAAGCGGATCAACAGTTCCTCTGCCTGCCTGTCTTCATGATCTGTGTAGTAATTGGCCTGGGCGCGGGTGACCGTCACCTCCATCTTTTCCAGATTCGCAAAGGCGGACAGGGGCAGAAGCCTGAGGAGACCCTCGACGTTGGCCTGATTGTGCAGGACCAGGCGGTCCAGCATGTCAAGAGAAGGCAGGAGAAGATATTTTTTGTAGGCATCGATCAGCTCTTTCCCGTCGGCGTCCTCTGTGCGCCCTGTCCCCAGGCAGGCCTCCATGGTCTGCTGCCTGTAATCCGGCAGTCCCAGAAGATGGCGGTAGGGAGCGACGTAGGCATACAGATCTACGGATTCCATGGACAGGAAGGGGGCCGCGTCGGAGATCAGACCGTGGAAATCCATGCGTGCCCGCAGAAAGGGAAGATCGAAGCGGTTGCCGTTGTAATTGATGATGTATTTGTATTTTCCGCAGAAGACGAGAAAAGAGGAAAGGATCATTTTCTCATCCATCCCCGTATCGTCGAACCACTGTGTCATCTGCCATCCCTCCGGCTGCAGATAGATACAGCCGATGAGATAGACTGCACTGCCGGTGCGGCTGATGCCTGTGGTCTCAATATCCAGAAACAGGACCTCCTGCGGTACTGCCGGCACATCCGGCAGCAAGAAGCGGACTTCCTGATCGATCGATTTGCTGATGATACGCATAGTCTTCCTTTCGCGCTGGTCTTCACGATTTTTGTAAACGAACTTAGTGTATCACATTTTTCGGGGGAATGTGAATATTCGTGACAAGGAAGCTTTCTGAACAATGGCTTTCTGAATTTAGATGCTTTTTAAATCAGATGCTTTCTAAACCAGATGGTTTCTAAATTAGATGCTTTTTAGTCGAGGTTTTCAGAACGATCCTTTCAGATCGCTTTCTGATCCCGGTCGTCACTCTGAAGCAGTCCGGCATGTTGGGGCAGGGTACAGATAAAACGAAAGCAGGCACATGGCCGCCCGCGGCGGCAATGTGCCTGTTTCCATACATGCCTGTATGAATGTGATCCGGAAAACTGAGAGAAAATAGATGTGTCAGAAGAACTGGCTGGAGGTGCCTGGTTCACAGTTTACCGGAAGAACAAACTTATTTTGCAATTCCCAGGGGGGAGAATACCAGGTAGATGATCACGGCAATGATGATACCGATGATGGATACCACATGGCGGTATTTCCAGGGAGTCAGATCGACAGCGCCCACATCCTTGACTTCGTACTCAGCACCCTTGCCGATTTTGTTGAGAACATACATGATGATCAGTTCGATCGGGAAGAGCACTGCCATAGCGTACAGATAGTGTACGGGCTCAGTGGTTCCGGGATAGCAGGGCTTGAGCAGCATGAATGCTCCGTAGACGATCACGTGGAAGACAGTGATCAGCATGGGAGAGTATTTAGGAGCTCTGCGGAACATAAACACGCCGAGGATGGTGCAGACGATCGGCAGGGAGACAAACTGGGACATGGAGTTCAGGAATGTCGTGATGCCGTTTGCGTACATGACGAAGGGTCCGATGCAGATGGAAATGATGCCTGCGATGGTGCCGTAGTATTTTGCGATGCGCACACACTTCTCATCAGAGGTTCTCTTGCCGACTTCGGTGGAGCGGAAGATGTCCAGTGTGAACATGGTGGAGGCGGAGTTCAGTACCGAGTTAAAGGAGGACAGGATCGCTCCGAACAGAACGGCTGCGAAGAAGCCCATAATCGGCTTGGGAACAACTGCGGAGATCAGAGCGGGATAAGCGAAGTCGATAGCGGAGTCGCCGGCGCTCTTGATGGTCTCCTGGATGGAAGGAAGGTGATAGGCAATGATGCCGGGGATGATCAGGTACAGGGGGCCTGCGCATTTGAGGAAACCGCAGAAGATAGCGCCCTTCTGGCCTTCTTTCAGACTCTTGGCAGCAAGAGATCTCTGTACGAAGGACTGGTTGCAGCACCACCAGTAAATGTTGTTGAACAGCATGCCGGTGAAGATCAGAGGCCAGGGAAGATTGGGCTCTGCGGAGTTCCAGTCGCTCCAGGCGTTCATCTTGGCGGGATCAGCTTCGACCATGTATTTCCAGCCGTCGATGATGCCGCTGCCGCCTGTTTCTTTTGCCAGGGCAGCCAGGGCGATGAAGGGAATCAGGACGCCTGCGATCAGGAGGCCGATGCCGTTGATCGTATCAGAGACAGCAACCGCTTTCAGACCGCCGAAGATAGCGTAGCAGCCGCCGACAATACCGATGACTACGCAAAGACCTGCAACAGCTGCGAATTTGCTGCAGCCGATTATGCCAGAGATATCAAAGATTCTTTCGAAAACGACCGCGCCGGAATACAGGATGACGGGGAGGTTCAGGATCGAATACATGATAACGATGATCGTTGAGAAAACAAGCTTGGTCGATTTGCCGAAACGTTCTTCCATCAGTGCGGGGATCGTTGTTGTGCCCATTTTCAGATAACGGGGAAGGAAATAATATGCCAGGATCAGCAGGGTGAAGATCGAGCCGACTTCCCAGCCGATGGGGCTCATGTTGGTTGCCCATGACTGGCCGTTCAGACCGACCAGCTGCTCAGCGGACAGGTTTGTGAGCAGCAGAGAACCGGCGAT
>DGRU01000153.1 GCA_002390025.1 Lachnospiraceae bacterium UBA4380 | reverse complement strand
AAAGGCGATTCATCCCACAACCGACTTCATCGGAAGGGGTTTTCTCGCTGAATTTTATAAAATGAGTCACCGGGTGAGTCACCGGGGACGGTTCTTTTGACTCATTCCGTCCCCCATTCCACGAATATAAGAAAACCACCCTGCGGGGTGGTTTTTTTATTGCCTGATATAGTCCGGCTCTGGCTGATAATCATTGGTCTCAAACTGCATAAATACCTCAAGCTTCATAAATACTTTGAGGCCGAAGTGAGTCAGATCCCCGTCCCGTCAAAACGAGGGATATAGGAGGGTGAGACCGTTCCGCTCTCCTGGATAAATCCGTTTTCGATCCCGATCTCAATGGCATAGTCCACCAGGGAGTCGTATTCCTCCCCGGAGAGCCGCCGGCAGAGGCCGGACAGGCCTGTCTGTCCCGATCCTTCCAGCCTCCTGGCCAGGACCTGGGGCATGGGGGTGTACTGGTTCATGATAGAGATAAAAATATGGTCTCCGTAGGTCTCATGCAGATAGCGGAGGACAGCTCTGGAGTCCTCCCCGCAGCCGGGAAGGCAGAGGTGGCGGACCAGGACGCCACGTACCAGCAGGGGGTCATCGGCGTCGTCCGGGCAGTCGATGGTATGGCTCCCGTCGGAAAAGACCGGGTCGGGACACTGCCTGACCATCTCCGCGATCGCGGCGGAGGCATACTGAAAATAGTCAGCTGCCCCGGTGTGGAGGGCGGAGAGAGTGGGAGAGACATACTTGAGGTCCGGCATCCAGACGTCCACCAGGCCTTCCAGGGCCCGGACCGCCTCGACCTTTTCATAGCTGCCGGTGTTGTAGACGACCGGGATGGAGAGCCCTCCTTTTTTAGCCTGGTCCAGCGCCGGGATCAGGAGAGGGACGAAGTGCTCAGGCGTCACCAGGTTGATGTTGTGGGCCCCCTGGGCCTCCAGCTCAAAAAAGATCTCCGCCAGGCGCTCCGGAGAGAGCTCGGAAATCCGGATTTCTGCCGCTGATCCGGCCTGACCATTGTCGTCTGTGGCAGCCGGGGATCCAGCAGGACGTATATTGCCGTTGGCAGAGTCCCGCATTTGTGCCGCCTGCTGCGCATCTGTCCCGCGGGATTCAGCAAAAACACTCCCAATTGTGCCGGGCCGGGAGATCTGGCGGTTCTGGCAGTAGATGCATCCCAGGTCACAGCCCGAAAAAAAGACGGTCCCGCTCCCGTTTTTGCCGGAGATGACCGGCTCCTCCGTATAATAGAGGGCCGCCCGGGCGGCCCGCAGGACTCCGGCCTCCCCGCAGAAGCCCCGTTTTCCTCCCAGCCGGTCGACATGGCAGTTCCGGGGGCAGAGGGTGCAGTCCGAGAGAGATTGATAGAGTTCTTCAAAGGGTTTTTTCATACTTACTTTCTGTCCATGTTTGAGCCACGTACAAGCTGCAATCGGGAGCGGCGCCATATTGCGGTGTCCGCCACCGCTTCCTTTAGATATTCCTGAAATCATTATTTCTGAGACAAAAAAACTGCCCTTGAGATGGAGTTCTCAAAGCTGCCGGCCGGCCGCAGGGCCAGGCACCCTCGCGGCACATGAAAGGTCCCGCTTAGTGCTGCTATGTTCCCATCCTGACACGGTTCACAGGTTTCCATTGCGCGAGACCCGAACCCATACGTGCCGGCAGGCAGCTTTCAAAACTCCATCCCCGGGCAGGGATGTATTTCTATTCAGTTCAATAATATATTCCAATGTGCGGATATGGACGTGTCCGGCCGGCATGGTTCAGGCTCTGTTGCCGGAGTCGTCCTCTCACATCCGAGACACTTTGATTACTATAGTCAAAAGAGAAAGGAATGTCAAGGACTTCCGCGCTTACTCGCCGGGACTGCACACCAGCTTGCTGCCGATGCCATGCTCAGGGTAGGAGACAGCCAGCTTTTTTTTCAGAGCGGCGACCTCCTCTGTAGTCATACCGCCCTTGATCAGGTATCTTGTTGCATAGGTGATCAGGCTCGCTTTGGACCAGTCGGTCTTTTTCTTAATGCCGGTCATATAGCGGAATTCCGCGTTGAGGCAGCTGACCGCTGTCTGCCTGGCTTTGGCGGCGTCCTGTCTGTTTACATTCACATAGGACTGTGCATAATCGTCCAGCATATAGTCGTAGGGGGCTCCCATCAGACATTCCAGCAGCAGGATCGCAAACCCGGTGCGTTCCCGGCCGATCTCGCAGTGGATCAGATAGGGACCTTTGGTCCGGGCCATATATTTCAGGCTGCCGACGAGTTTTTTCCGATAGGCGGAATTGACATGTTCCGGATTCAGGTTTGCCGTGTAGACACTTCCCCTGTCATACAGAGTCTTATAATAATAGGAAGAGTCGATCTTCGCCTCTTTGAAATGATTCTTGAGGACCTTCTCTGAATCAGACAGATTCAGCACGGTCTGGATTTGCTTCAGCTCCGCAAGTTCGTTGGCGTAATAGGACCGTTTGCTGCCGTTCGCGGGGTGCTGGCTGCGGAACAGATTGTTTTTGCCGATCGCTCCGGCCTGGACATTCCGGAAGTTTCCGCTTACGGCCTCCTGGGAAACGCTGTTTCCGTCGGCCGCATAGACCGGTTGCAGGGGAAAAACAACTGTCAGAAGCAGGGTGAGCAGAAGCACGGCAAGTCGTTCTATCATTTTTTTCATTGGCGGATCACCTCCTGTTCATGGGGCGCCGGCTGTTGCGATGACAATTGTGCCTGCTGTATCTGCACCGGGT
>DGRU01000097.1:9756-10251 GCA_002390025.1 Lachnospiraceae bacterium UBA4380 | reverse complement strand
CCTGTATATTCTGCCCTGTATATTCTGCGCCTTATATTCCGTGCCTTATATTCCGCGCCTTGTATTCCGCACCTTATATTCCGCGCCTCAGATTCCGTTTCCCAGCACCACGAGATAGTAGAGATAATAGATTCCCGAGATGAAGTGGGCGATCAGCAAAAGACCGCAGAGAATAAAAAAGAATATGGAGAGCGCTCTCCCGACGCCTCTGCCGTCCGCGAAGCTGCACCTCCAGGCGGCATAGTCGCGGATGCTCACGAACCAGAGCAGGTAGACCGCCAGGATGTAGCCCCAGTTAAAATTGCCGTGCGCCATGCGTGAGCCGCCCTCCGCCAGGAGGAACTTTTCCGCCATGCCGACAAGGAGCATGATCCAGGCAAAGGCATCCGTCCAGTCAAATGTCCTGCGCACAATACTGCAGAGAGCCGCGAGCAGGGGGAAGGCGATCACCAGAAATGTGGAGAAGGCTATGTTGGTCGTGTACATGCCCGCAAC
>DGRU01000097.1:0-9696 GCA_002390025.1 Lachnospiraceae bacterium UBA4380 | reverse complement strand
GCAAACACGACGCCGGCGGACTCTTCGTTTGTTCCGCTGTAAAAAGCAGAAAAGAACTGCATACCCATCAGGGCCACAGACGGAATGCAGCAGACCAGAAGCTGCAGACCCAGCGGGAAATTTCTGAAGCGGTACACAAAGAGCCACAGAAGCATCAGCAAAAAGATTGCCGGATAAAAAATCTGCACAAAACTGGGCTTGGAGAGGTTTGAGAGCAGCAGCAGAAGCGCGATCGCAAAGCCCTTCCAGACGCGCAGTCCCTGCCCTTTTCTGAATCCGCCCCTCTGGACGCGCACACATTCTCCCATCACAAGGACAAAGATCAGCAGGGCGATCGGGCGCACCATGATCGTCGTCGGATTGTGCCAGGGGTTGGGGGAACCCTGCCCCAGATAGGGTGTCTTGTTGAACCAGGGAACAAAGATCGCACAGGAAAGACTCAGAAGCCATGTAAAAAGAGCTGTTTCCGGCAGGGAAAGGCCGCTCCCGGATCCGGGAGAAGCGCCTGCGGATGCACGGACAGAGAGATTCACAGATGTATCCCTGGCCGAAATCGCGCCTTTTCCCACTGCGCGGTGCAGGAAATGGGCCGCGATCATATAGGTGAGCGCACAAAGAGCGCCGGATACAAGTCCCGCGGCGCGCCTGGCCCCTATCCCGCAGATGCGCATTGCCGCGCGCACGAGAAGATGCCAGACCGGTTCCGGGTGGTCTCTGAGCATCTGCACAGGATCTCTCCAGTCAAGCTCCTCTGCGATCCTCACATGAATCCCATAGTCGACAGATACATAACTCACCTTATACGCCGCGTAAAATACCGCCGCCGCACCGGCCAGCAGGATGAATGTCCCGATCAGGATTGACAAAAAACTCTCGTCTGCGCCCTCACTTCGTTTACTCATTCTCCGGTTCCTTTCTATTGTCCTGTGTCCGGACGGGATCCTTACATATCGAGTCCAAAACTTCGAGTCCAAAACCGACGCCTCATCCCCCCGGCATTGCTTTTTCAGCTTATTTTAGTATACACGCAAAACCGAAAATGTCCATGTACACATAGGCGGGAACTCACGCCGGGTGTTACTGCTCACGCCCTCTCGAGGGGCGTGACAGTAACTTGCGTTCGCCCATGCTAAATTCGCTCCGCGAATGGGGCGAACGCCGTTTAACTCGGGTTTTTGCGTTGGAAACCACGCAAAAACACCTCGAGTTCAGGTGGGTCTGTACAGTAACCGCCGGGTCACTCCAGTCCTTTGGCTTTGGCAATGGCCGCATAGATGAAAAATGCCGCCATGTTGCAGAGGACAATGCTGGCACCGGTAGGCGTCGCGTACAGGTAGGAGATCACCAGGCCCAGCATCAGGCAGACCACCGAGACGATCGCCGCGCTGATCATGACGCTGCGGAAAGTGCGGCAAAGGCGCATGGAGGTCATGGCCGGAAAGACCACCAGGCTGGAAATCAGAAGGGAACCCATCATACGCATTCCGATGACGATCACCAGGGCGGTCAGAATCGCGATCAGGGAATTGTAGGTCCCCGCCGGGATGCCGGTTGCCCGGGTGAAATTTTCGTCAAAGGTCACTGCGAAGATCCTGTGATAAAAGAACACAAAGAGCGCCAGGACGACCAGGGACACGAGAACCGTGATCCACACGTCGCTGCCAGACATGCTCAGAATACTTCCGAACAGATAGTTGTACACATCTGTGTTCATTCCGGTCGTCATGGACACGACGGTGACACCGACGGCCAGGGCGCCGGTGGAGATCAGGGCAATGGCGGAGTCGCCCTTGACATGGCTGGTCTCCCGCAGGCGCAGCAGGAAAAATGCCGCCGCGACCACCACCGGGATCGCCACCAGAAGAGGCGCCGCATTCATTGCGGAAGCGATCGCCAGGGCGCCGAAGCCTACGTGGGACAGTCCGTCGCCGATCATGGAGTAGCGCTTGAGGACCAGGGTGACCCCCAGCACAGCCGCACAAAGGGCGATCAGCGCGCCCACCAGAAGGGCCCGCACCATAAACGGATAGGAAAACATTTCTATAACTAAATGCAGCAATTTTCAGCCCTCTTTTGAATTTCTGCCGGTCATCTGCTCTGTATTTTTCGTCTCCGGAGCAGTTTCCGCGGCACCCTTGTCTCTTCCTGCTGTCCCGGGATCTCTCTGCACAGACTCATCCCGTTTTGCCGGACCTTTCTGCACAGACTCATCCCGTTTTGCCGGACCTTTCTGCACAGGCTCATCCTGTTTTGCCGGATCTTTCTGCCCGAGCCCATCCGTTTTTGCCGTACTCTCAGGTGGTTCTTTTTTCAGACGGCGGGAGGATTTTTTGCCGGAGTGAACCTTGACGCGGCTCTCGGTCTCGGTCGGCTCCGCCTCTTCGCGGGGAGCGGCGCGGCCGACTCGATTGGGGAATTCATGCTTCCACATGGGAACCGCCCTGTCACCGAGGAAGTCGTGGTAGACCGCGCTGCGGCGGTACTCCTTCTGCGTTCCGAAAAACAGCTGGCCCTCCTGGCCCAGATGCAGGATGTGGGTGGCATAGCGCAGGGAGGCATCGATATCATGGGAGACCATGATGACCGTCAGGCCTGCCGTCTCGTTGATCCTGGCAATCTGCGCATACAGACTGCGGGTCGCAACAGGGTCAAGTCCCGACACCGGTTCGTCCAGGAGGATCATCTTCTGTGCAGCGCACATGGCCCGTGCCAGCAGCACACGCTGCTGCTGACCGCCGGAGAGGTCGCGGTAACACTGATCCTGCAGCTCCAGGATCTCCAGCGCCTCCATATTTTCCCTGGCGCGTTCTTTTTCCGCGCGGGTATAAAAAGGCCGCAGGCCCATCCTGTTCAGGCAGCCGGAGAGGACCACCTCCCTGACGCTTGCGGGGAAGTCCTTCTGGATCTGGGTCTGCTGAGGGAGATAGCCGATTTCTGTCGCCCGCAAGCCCTGGCCCAGCTCCACCCTGCCGGCGGAGGGCTTTTTCAGACGCAGCAGGCCCTTGATCAGCGTGCTCTTGCCTGCGCCGTTTTCCCCGATAATACACAGATAGTTGCCTTCCTCCACGGTGAAGTTCAGATCTCTGACCACCGTGACGCCGTCATAGGCAAAGGACAGGTTTTCACATTTCAGTAAGCTCATACGATTTCCCTCTGCCGCATTTGCTGATACGGCAAATCTATTATTGTAATAGGCGCCTCCGGAGGAGACAGAGGAGACAGGGGACGGTTCTGTGTCTCCTATTTCCTTGAGGAAAAGGAGACACAGAACCGTCCCCTCCTCATTTTATTCTGCAGGCACATCAAGCGCTGTGCGCAGGACTTCCAGATTCTTTGTCATGAGAGACAAACAGGTCTGTCCTGAATCGAACTCATCTCTGGTCACGTTATGACAGGAATGCAGCTGCAGGACCCGGACCTGCGGGACCTCTGCATTTTCCCCTCCGCCGGCATCCCCCATCTGCTTCGCGGCATTTTTCTTCATTTTCACCTGTGCCGCCTCGCTGATGGCGCGGGCGATATTGCCGTTGGAAAACTCGATCTGAAAAACGACCGGCAGCTGCTCTTCCGCCGCCTTGTCGATCAGAAATGCGATCGTCGCCGCACTGGGCTCCGACTCGGCCGAACAGCCTGAAAAGGCCGCGTAGCAGGTCAGCCCCAGTTCCTCTGCCAGATAGCGGAAGGGGAAGCGGTCTCCGAACAGGATGGTTTTTCGCCCGGCCTGTGCCGCCATCTCCAGATACTGTGCATCCAGCGCCTCAAATGCCTCCCGATAGGCATCCCCGTTTTTCCGGTAGAGCCCTTCATTGGCCGGATCCAAGCTGCAGAATTCATCTGTCAGGGCCTGGATCAGGATCACGCAGTTCTCCGGAGAAGTCCAGACATGTTCATCCGGCTCTCCGCCGTGAACATGGGTGTGAGCGCCGGTGATTGTCGCAGCATCCGAGACATGATCGTGGTCCTCTCCGGCCTCGTGGTCATGGCCCTCTTCGGCCTCGTGATCGTGGTCCTCTTCAGCTTCCTCTTCCGATCCGTGACCGTGGTCATGCTCTCCCTTCTCGGGCATCATCCCTTCCAGTTCTTCCTCTTCGAAGGTCTCCACCAGATCCAGCAGACGGACCGTGCGGGGGCCGCCCTTTTCCTCTTCCAGAGAGGCCAGGATATTCTCCACCCAGACATCGTTTTCACCGCCGGTATAAATAAACAGGTCGCTGTTCTGGATCATCTTGATATCCTGCGGTGTGGGCTCATAGGAGTGGATCTCCTCACCCGGCTTGAGCAGCATATAGACATCCGCCTTATCGCCTGCAATCTGTCTGGCGAAATCATATTGGGGGAAGATCGTCGCGACGACCTGAAGCCGGGATTCTGCATCCCCCTTTCTGCTGCCGGCCGCCTGTCCGGGGCTGCTTTTGCCGCATCCGGAAAGGAGCAGGACCAGGAGCAGAAGGGCACAGACTGCCTTACTGTATAAATTCTTCTTTTTCATTCTTACCAATCATACCGCTCGTAAGAGCGGAACCCTGAGGCGTTTTCGCGCAGGCGAAAACGGTGAAGGATCATGCAATTTGAGCCGTCCCGCGGCTCAAATGCCGACGTGAAAAATATTGCATCGGCATTATTTTTCACTCTTGCATTCTCCGCAGATTCCGTACAGAACCGTCTGTACATTGTCCATGCGGAAACCGCTCCGCTCCTCCAGAAGGCGAGCCATCTCTTCAATCTCGCTCCTGTCGATATGCAGGATCTTGCCGCATTTCTCACATTTGCAATGAATAAAGCGCGCATGTCCATGCTGTGCGCCGATATATTCAAAGCACGCCGCAGTGCCGCTGTCGACGACGTATTTGCGCATCTGCCCGTCGGCCACCATCTTCTCCAGGTTGCGATAGATCGTCGCAACGCCCATAGTGCTGCCGATTGCGCGGAAATGATCATGGATCTCATTGACCGTCACGTGCTCGCCCTCTCTGCTCTGCAGATAGGCGGTCAGCGCATCTCTGTTTTTCGTTTTATACTGCATTCCGCCTTTTACGGTCATCGCCTTCTCCTTTTTTGAACATGAAAATGATTCTCATTTTCCAACTTTTGCATTATATCGCATTGCTGACAGTTGTCAATACATTTGTTCCGCTCGGATTTCGAGACGGCTGTAAGATTGATTTCCCCTTTTTTCCTGCCTGTGGAAATTTTCTGTATTAACTTTCCCCTTTCCGTCTTTATAATTAGATTAGTGCAGAAATTAGATTCAAACAGATATACAGAAATACTGTCATCTGAGATCTGAGAAGACGGAATGTAATTGAGCGTGTAACTGATAAGGGGGATCTTAGTGAAAAAGCTATTTACCGACAACAGAGCGGCAGGCATTTTGCGTATGCTGGGCACCAAATCCGGTCTGACAGTAGCCGTAATGGCAGAGCAGCTCAGTGTCAGCGAGCGTACCATCCGCAATGATATCAAACAGCTGAATGACGACCTCAAAGGCAGCGCCTCGATCGAAGGAGTTCAGGGACGGTACAGTCTCAGGATTTTCGATCCTGTCGCTTATAAGAAAATATTTGAAGAAATCTGCGATACCAACGGCGTCTTTGATACACCCCGGGGAAGGCAGAATTATGTGTTCGGCGAACTGATGAGGGCAGACGAGCCCCTTCTGACAGACGAACTGGCCTACGAAATGAATGTGGGCAGGACCACCCTGGTCAGCGATCTGAAAAAACTCCGGGAAGAGCTGGCCGCCTGGAATATCACAATTGTCGGCAAAACCAGCAAGGGCATGATCCTGCACGGAAGCGAGCTGGATATCCGCTCCTATGTCCTGGAAAACTGTTTTGAAGCCATCTACAGCGATTACCCTCTCGACGATGACATCCGCGCAATGATCCGTGAGGAGTTGAACAAAAAAGCTTTTGAAAAGCAGGTCGGCATTCAGTTTACCAGATATCTTCTCCTGGTGATCGACCGTTTTCTCACAGGCCATTTTATCGGTCCCCTGACAGATGCCTACTATAATCTGACCGCAAACGGAGAATTTTCCCGCATCAACGAATTATTGGACAAAATCGGCGCCTGCCTGCACGTGGATTTTCCCATAGAGGAAAAGATTTTTTCCTTTCTTCCGATCGCCGGCATGCGGACCCCTGCAGACCTCGGCTCCGTGAAGGAGATGGAACTGGACGAGACCATCTATCCTCTCTCGAAAAAGATCATGGCACAGATCCGGGAAGAGCTTGACATCACCATCAATCCCCGTGATTTTGCCCAGGAATTTGCCTACCACCTGATGTTTATGATGAACCGCCTGCGCTTCAAGATCCGCCAGCCCAATTCCATGCTGGAGGAGCTCAGGACCAAGTTTCCTCTTGCCTATGAGATGTCCGGCATCGCAGGCCGCGTCATCGAGCGCGAGAAGGGGCTGAAAGTCAATGAAGACGAGCGCGGCCATCTGGCTTCCTATTTCGGCGTCTTCCTGGAGGAGAATAATCTGGGGCAGCAGCGCCCCTTCCGCATCACCGTCATCTGCGGCACCGGCCGCGTGACCTCGCGCCTGATCAGCGTGCAGCTGCGCAAGATCATGGACAGCCAGGTGCAGATCCGCACCATGTCCGATGCCGCAGCCACCAAAGGAGAGCTGGACAATTGTGATGTCATCCTGACAACCGTCGAGCTTCCTTTCAAACCCGAAAAGCCCGTCATCCGCATCCGCGAGATTTTTGATGAGAAGGAGCTCAAGCACAAACTGGAAAAGGTCCGCTACTGGGACCAGGTCGAGATGCCCATCCTCGACGACAACCAGTACATCATGAGCAGCCTGCTGGACGAGGACCGCGTATTCTTCTTCGAAAAAGGCCGCTCCTACATTGATGCCCTGAATGAAATGATCGAGATCCTGACCGACGAGGGCCAGCTCGACGAGGGCTTCGGAGACCGCCTCTTTGAGCGGGAGGAAAAAGGCACCATGGTCTTCGACAACGGCGTCGCCATTCCCCACGGAATCCAGAGCGCGAATGACCGCATGCTCCTTGCCGTCGGCATCTTCGAAGAAGCCACCGAGCACAAGGGACACCCCGTCCGCATCATCTTCTTCATGGCCCTTCCCGAGCAGTCCGACGCGGACGATATGCTGATGATCCGGGTTTACGACGAGCTGCTGGAGATTTCCCGCGACACAGACATGCTCGATGCCATCGTGCGCACACAGACCTGGCCCGAGCTCATGCGGGTACTATATAAAAAGGCCTAAACCATCTATCTGTATAAAAAAGAGGCAGGGTGTGATTCTGATATGCTCCCTTCTAGGTAGACAAGAGAAATAATAAAATCTTGTTTTGCCTGGAAGGGGGCATCTTTTATGTCTAAGGGTAGGATTGGCCCAGCAGAAAAGCTGCACACAGTGCATTCGATACTAGGTGGCAAAGAAACACAATGTCATGCCGCTACCAGACTTGGAGTCAGCTTGGACTCTATACAGCAATGGATATGTGTATATAAGAGCGATGGCGAAGGCGCTTTTCATGCCACTAAGAATAAGCACTATTCTAAAGAACTGAAAGAGCAGGCAGTGCTGGATTACCTCAGCGGAAGAGGTTCACAACGGCAAATATGCCAGCGGTACGGAATCAGAGCTAAAAGCAAGCTACAAAACTGGATAAAGAAGTATAATGGTCATGAAGAACTGAAGGCTTCCGGAACAGGAGGGACCGCTATCATGACCAAAGGAAGGAAAACCACCTTTGATGAACGGGTGGAAATCGTTCAATACTGCATTGCACATGACCATAATTATGCTGAAACAGCAGCGGAATTCGGTATTTCCTATCAACAGGCACGAAGCTATACCGTCAAGTATGAAACAGGCGGAGTAAATGCCCTTCAAGACCGGCGCGGCAGATTAAAGCCGGTTGAAGAAATGTCTGAATTGGAGAAGCTCCGGGCGGAGAACAAGATCCTGCGCGCAGAAAAGGAACGGGCCGAAATGGAGGTATCTTTCTTAAAAAAACTCGACGAGATAGAGAGGAGGCGGGGCTGAGCCTGGTCAGGCACGGGCAAGTCTATCAGGCGATCAAAGAAGAACACGAAGAACATGGTTATCCGATCGGACCGCTCTGCAAACTGGGGCATGTAAGCCGTGCTGCATACTACAAATGGCTTCGCAGAAGCATCCCGACTTATGAAGCAGAAAACAAACGAATCGCTGAGGAGATTGAAAAGATCCATATGGCCAGTCCTGATAAGGGCTACCGTCGAATACGGGATGATCTGGAACGTTATCATGGAATCAAGGCAAACGATAAACGTGTACTTCGGATCTGTCGGAAGAAAGGGATCAAATCCACGATCAAGTACTCGAATCATGGATGCACCCGCCAGGCAGCCAATCCGCAGTTCATTGCTGAGAACATCCTGAACCGGGAATTCACAGCTGATAAGCCTAACGAAAAATGGCTGACAGATGTCACCGAATTTAAATGGTATGATGAGAATAAGGACAAGCATAAAGTATATCTTAGCGCGATCCTTGATCTCTATGACAGGCGGATCGTCGCATATGTGATCAGTGATCGCAACGACAATCCTCTGGTTTTCGAAACGTTTGATAAGGCGATTGCCGCCAATCCTGGGGCATCTGCTCTGTGCCATTCGGATCGAGGCTTTCAATACACCAATCGAAACTTCCATGCCAGGCTTGAAGCAGCCGGAATGACACAGAGCATGTCCAGAGTGGCAAAGTGTATCGACAACGGTCCTATGGAAGGTTTCTGGGGTATCCTGAAGCGGGAGCGGTATTACGGCAATCGTTTTACAGACAGAGATTCTCTTGTAAAGATGATAGAGGACCACATTGAATACTATAACCACAGACGATTACAGCGCAACTTAGGTGTTTTGACGCCTATGGAGAAACATGAGCAGTATCTGGCGGTAGCATAAAGGGAGGAGTAAATGTTTTCTATAAACTGTCCTCTGTGATATGAATGATGCATGCGGACGAGTGGATACATAGCACTTTTCTCATGCCGACAGACCTCAATGAATCCGTATAGTGCGGTAAAGCAGGCTCCTTTTGGAGAAGGCCCCGGCCTGAGGCATACAGGTGGAGCGGCCTTCCTGTGTATAATCAGCGTGCGGTAACGGGTCAACAGTTCTTTTCTGCAGGCTCCCCCCGTTAGCGGCACGATAACAGGACACAGGAAGGGAAGGCTGTCAAGGGGATCGTGGAATAAATCGCAGTCAGCGCGCTGAAAGCGTGCAGGAACGAGAATTTATGCCGCGCAAAGCCCCTTTACAGCCGCACAGCGGAACGTACCTTATCCGGCTGAAGACGTGATTAACGTATACTCTTGCTGCCGGCAGGTCTCGCTTCGCTCAGCTGATTCCAGACATGGGCGGCCCTATTAAAAAGGCCGCACCCGGTCCGGATCAGCTGAGCGAAGCGATGCCGGCTTCATATTTTACCTGGAAGCACTACACTTGGAGAGGCACTGTGAACTTGCATTAAAAACATGACAGTGCTGTACCTGACTTGAAAACGGACATTACGGCTCTTCAACTAAATAGAAAATGCCACCAGACCGGAATCTGATGGCGGAAAATTTTGTTTTTTTATTGTCTACTTGACGGGGAGCAGTTTATTCTGCAATTATCACAGAATCACACCCTGTCTTTTTTTCGTGAAGCCTCACACGACTTAAG
>DGRU01000022.1:5439-7240 GCA_002390025.1 Lachnospiraceae bacterium UBA4380 | reverse complement strand
ACATAGACGCCGGTCACCTTTCCCATGGTGCTCTCTGAGAAAAAGTGCCTGGGCAGGAGCTTTTTGTCCTTGTAGAAGCTGTTGACAGCTGCCGGCAGGTCTTTGGCCTGGATCCTGAAGGGGATCACACCGTCAGGGCGCAGCTTGCCGGTCACTTTCTGGGTCAGGACGATATTGTTGCCGCAGTAGGGGCAGGTGAGTGCCATCTGCTCCGGGGGCGCGATGACCTCTGCGCCGCAGGAGACACAGTTATAGACCGGCAGATTCATGGCATTGGGATCTGTCACCAGGTCGTCGAGGCTGTCAAAATCAAAGCCGCCGATCTCCTCATCTTCGGGTTTGGCGGGCTTTTCCTTTTCCCTGCCGGTTTCCTTTTTTCCTTTGGGGTCTTTGGGAAGTTCTGTTTTCGTGCCGCAGTAGTCGCATACAAGCATTCCCGAAGCAGGGTCAAATCGAAGCGGAGCACCGCAGGCGGGGCATTTCTGTTCTGCAATCTGACTCATTTCTCTCTCCTTGGTATTTTCTGTGTGCGCAGCAAAAGTGCATCCTGTGACAATGGATCTGCAGTTTCAGACGGGTGTTCTGTCTGCTTTTTTATTATAACATGAAGATACAGGGAAGGGGAGACACAGAACCGTCCCCTGTCTTCGAACCTGTCTCCCTCTCCCCCTGTCTGCCACAACATGTTATAATATATAGAATTGATTGAAAAAATGCTCTGATTGAGAGGATAAAGATGAATTTCCGACGTCTTGTAACCATGATCAATACCGTGATCGTCCTTGTTCTCGTCTTTCTGACGGTGGCATATCTGATCCTGCGGCCTGATGGATCCGAGAATCAGAAGGAACACTCCATCCTGATCGGCGCCAGCTATATGACCATGAACAATGAACTGTTCGCCATTATCAATGAACAGATCTCCCACAGGGCGGAGGCGGAGGGAGACCGTGTGATCCTGCGCGATCCTGCTCTGAATGTGGAGCGCCAGGTGGAGCAGATCAACGATATGCTTGACGCGGGAATAGATGTCCTGGTCCTGACGCCGGTAGACGCCGGCGGGCTGGATGAGGTGCTCAGACGGGCCAGACGGCAGGGCGTGCGGATCATTGTTGTCGATTCCGATCTCTCCGATCCCTCGCTGGCTGACTGCACGATCGTATCGGACAACTACAGGGCGGGTGTCCTGGTGGGAGAGTATCTTCTGTCACAGACAGACCATGCAGATCTGGTGATTCTGACACACGATGCGGCCATTTCCGGCGTGGAGCGCGTGAGAGGATTTCTGGATACCGTCGAAAAAGAAGAAGGAATCCGGGTCGTGAAGGAGATTCCCTGTGAGGGCAAGCTGGAGCTGGCCATGCCCCGCATGGAGGAGTTTATCGAAGAGGGCATATATTTTGACAATGTATTCTGCCTCAATGATCCCGCCTGCATAGGAGCGGCTGCGGCGCTGGATGCGCACGGGCTGCTCGACAAGGTCAATCTCTACGGCGTGGATGCTTCGCCCGACGGTAAGGCGATGATCCGGGACGGGAATATTCAGGCTTCTGCCGCGCAGTTTCCGACCAGGGTGGGAGAGCGGGCGGCGGACTCCCTTTACCGGCTGCTGGCCGGAGAAAAGGTTGAATCCAGGATCCTGGTCCCGGTTGAGCTGGTCACAAAGGAAAATGTGGAAGAGTACAGCATTGACCGCTGGCAGTAGGAATCCTGCCCGCGGATATATTCAGGGCTCAGCTTTCATCAAATGAGCCTGTGAGCTGTGTTCATAAACAAATGAGTCTGTGAGCCGTGCCCATAA
>DGRU01000022.1:0-5306 GCA_002390025.1 Lachnospiraceae bacterium UBA4380 | reverse complement strand
AGTCAAACGCGTCTGTGAGCCGTGCTCATAATCAAACGAGTATGTGAGACATGCTCATAATGACAGGAATATAACCTTTCTGAGAGGGGACAGTCATGGCGGATAAGTCTCTGGAATTATATCGGGACAATACTACAGAGGATTCTACCAGTATTCTTCAGGCTCCGGGTCTGATCTTCCTGGAAATGAAGGTGCTGAATCTGTTGATCCTGCTCTTCATAACGATTATTTCCGTACATGCCCTGCGCGGCTATACCATGGACGGCAGCGCCCTGCACTTTCTGGTCGGGGCCGGTTCGGTTCCGATTTTTTCCTGGAAACTGCCGGTCTGCGTGGCGGTTCTGAGTATCAGCCTGCTGCTCCTCCTGTCCATTCCCTGCAACAACCACCCGGAACTGGTGGGGAAGATCATCCTTGAATACGGAATCGCACTGGGGATCTGTGCGCTGACCGGCTTCGGGTATACGGGAATCGTCATGCTGCTCCTGGCGGATACCATGCGTTACAGGATCGACTGGAAAAAAAGGATCATGTATGTCACAGCGATCTGCATTGCCTTTTTGGCTATGAGCAGCAATGAAATGTACAACCTGCTCCATGTCATTCCCCTCTCTCAGATGTGGGCTTATTTTCGCCAGGATGTCCGCAGCACCCTCCTGTCGGTCCTGGATATGCTCAGCCTTCTCAACACCCTGGTCTTCATCCTCTATATGGTGGTCCTGACCCTGTCGCAGACCAGTGAAAAGGAGAGGATCCTGCGCCTCAACAGCCAGCTGCAGAATGCCAACCGCAAGCTGGAGGAATATGCACAGGAACAGGTTCGGATGACAGAGACCAGAGAGCGGAACCGTCTGGCCAGAGAGATCCACGATACGCTGGGCCATTCCCTGACCGGAATCATCACGGGAATCGAGGCCTGTATCATGCTCATGGATATAGCGCCGGAGGCGACCAAGGAGCAGCTGAGGGCGATCGCAAAGGTGGCCAGGAACGGGATCACGGATGTCAGGCACTCAGTGAATGCCCTCCGCCCGGATGCTCTGGAGACGCTGGATCTGGAGGCAGCCATCCGCAAGCTCGTGGAGGAGTCCGAGAGCTCGACCGGCGTCAAGATCGATCTCGTTTTTCCGGAGGATCTTCAGAATCTGGACCAGGACGAAGAGGATGTGCTCTACCGCATCGTGCAGGAGAGCATCACCAATGCCATCCGGCACGGAAACGCCACGCATATTGATGTGCGGATCGAGCGCAAAGACAATGACCTGCGGATACGGATCGCGGACAACGGGAAAGGGTGTGATGATATCCAGAGCGGTTTCGGCCTTCATCACATGCAGGAGAGGATCGATATGCTCAAGGGAACCCTCTCCTACAGCGGAAAAGACGGATTTGTGATCGAGGCGGTTGTTCCGGTCAGAGTAGTGTCGGAGGAGGAATCATGATTAAAATACTGATTGCTGATGATCAGGAACTGATCAGGCAGAGCCTTATGATCATCCTGGATAATGTTCCCGATTTTGAAGTAGTGGATTGCGTGGCGGACGGAATCGAAGTGATGACGTCAGTGAAACAGGAAAAACCGGATGTGATCCTGATGGACATCCGTATGCCCAGAATGGACGGCGTCGTCTGTACACAGCGCATCAAGGAGCTGTATCCGGACATCAAGATCATCATCCTGACCACTTTTGACGATGACGAGTATGTATTTAATGCCCTCAAATTCGGAGCCAGCGGATATCTGCTCAAGGGAATCTCCATGAAGGAGCTGTCGGATGCCATCCGCAAGGTCTACAACGGCACTGCCATGATCAATGAAGATATAGCCTCCAAAGTGGTTCGCCTCTTCTCCAGAATGGCACAGTCAAATCTGGCCATCCGGGTGGAAGATGAACTGACGAAGGATCTTAAGCCGAACGAATGGGACATCATCGTCCTTGTGGGGAGCGGCCTGTCCAACAAAGAGATCTCTTCGCGCCTGAACCTGTCCGAAGGAACTGTGCGGAATTCTCTGAGCAATATCCTGTCAAAGCTTGAGCTCCGGGACCGTACACAGCTGGCGATCTGGGCGGTGCAGACCGGGGCTGTCAACAGGCCCCTGAGAGGATGATCCTTCTGTGAGCACCTGTAGACGGGCTGCAGAGCAGCCGGCACACCGGATAATTTAGAAGATATGAAAGAACTATTCAATGAGTTTATGAACAACAGATTTAAGAGGCTGGTTGCAGCCGCTGTTCTGATACTGTTGTCCATTATTTTAATGAGCGGGATTTATCAGAAATGGATTCCCCGCAAGGGAAAAAAACTCACGATCGGAGTCTTTGCGGGAAGCTACTGGGACATCGAGAACGGTTATTACTACCGGATCCTGGATGACGCCATCGAGAAGTTCCAGAAGGAGTATCCTGAGTATGAAGTGACCTATAAGTCCGGCATTCTCAAATCGGACTATTCCGAGTGGCTGGCAGAGAAGATGCTGCAGGGGGATGTACCTGACCTCTTTTTCGTTCCCGGTGACGATCTCTCCACCTTTGCCGGGATCGGGGCTCTTCAGCCGCTGGACAATCTGATCACCCTGGATCAGGATTTTGACCCGGAAGTTTTTTATCCTTCCGCCTACAAGTCCGGCCAGGAGAAAGGTGTCCAGTTCGCCCTGCCCTATGAATGCGCCCCCAATATGATGTTTGTCAACAAGACAATTCTCGACAGGGAGGGAATCCCCCTTCCGGATCCGGACTGGACCTGGGAGGATTTTCTGGAGATCTGCGGAAAGGTCACCCACAGCACAGACGGAACAGGCGTCGTCAACCAGTATGGCGTCTCGGGCTATTCCTGGGTGGATGCCTTCAGTACCAACGGGGTACGGCTATTTGACGAGGAAGGGAAATCCTGTGATTTCACCATCCCTCAGATCGGTGAGGCAATCTCTTTCCTGGAGCGTCTTCAGGCCGGCAACAGCGGCTATAATGTCTCGGGAAGAGACTTTTCCGACGGAAATGTGGCCTTCCAGCCCATGATGTTTTCCGAATACCGGGCCTATAAATCCCGGGAACTGAGCCTGAAAAAGTACTCCGGCTTCGAATGGGAATGCATTACCATGCCGGCCGGTCCCTCCGGTGACAATATCTCCCGCCTCGACACCCTCTGTATCGGCCTCAGTTCCAGGACCTCGCAGGAGAAAGCTGCCTGGGAGCTGATGAAGCTTCTGACCTGTGAAAAAAAGATCCAGGGGGAGATCTTTGACTACTCGGAGGGAATCTCCCCTCTGAAGGAAGTCACGGAGTCCAAGGAGACGGCTGATCTGATCCGGGAGGGGACAGGCACGGCCTTCAACATGGACACTCTTCACCGCGCCATGGAGAAGTCGGTCATACCGCCGCGCTTCGCGGGGTACGAGGAGGCGCTTGAGCAGGTATCGACCGCTGTGAGATCCATCCTGGAGAGCAATTCCAACGTCCAGATGGAGCAGATCATCTGGAACCGCACGATCAACAATTATCTCAAGACCAGGAGATAAATGGTCGGAGCCGGCAGCGGACGAAAACAAAAACTATCGGCGAAACAGAAACTTTGTGACGGATGCCCGTCTACACTCCATGCTTTGACGGGTATGACAAATGTCATGTTAAATTAATGACAAATTACTGACAATAATGGTGACACTTGTTAGATGAACAGGTGTCACCATTTTTTTATACTTTTTTCAGATTCAGGCAACACGAAATGCCGTATCAGGATGTCCCTTCTGTATTACATGCCGCACATTGCTCCCTTCTTTCTGGCGATACATATAAGGAAAAACTCCATCCTGCGGCATTTTGTGCTGTCCTGGGAAACCGCTTTAGGAAAACCTGTAAAGAAAGCGAGGTAAGAGTATGAAGTATGTGGTTTTGGTCAGCCACGGGGAATTCGCACCCGGACTGCACAAAGCCGTCAACATGCTGGCGGGCGAGGAGAGAGAGGATGTCCTCTCCACAAGCCTTGTCAACGGCATGGGGGCGGATGAATTCGCGGAGAATGTCAAGAAGGTTCTCTCCGTAGTCGGCGAAGAAGATGAGATCATTCTCTTTGCGGATATCGTGGGAGGCTCACCTCTTGCAACGACGGCGAATGTACTTCTGGAGACAGGCCTTCTGGCAAAGACCAGAATGATCGGCGGCATGAACCTTCCTCTGGTTCTGACCTGCGTTCTCTCCAAGGATGATGAGGAGACCTCCGAACTGATCGACGAACTGATTGAGGGAGCCAGGGAGCAGATCAAGGAGTTCGTCATCGCAGTGGATGACGAGGATGAGGAAGAGGACCTGTAAGTAACATTTTTAACCCGTCCGCAGAAGCGGACACAGCTATCTTTAAGGAGGAGTTAGCATGTCTATTTCTTTCGTACGTGTAGATGACAGAATGATCCATGGACAGACCGTTACCAGATGGTCTCTGGAGTATCCCTGCACAGGCCTGATCGCTGTCAATGATGCAGCGGCAAAGAACCCTGTCCTGAAGGGTGCCTACAAGAGCGCTTCCGACAAGAAGACCTTCGTCTGGGGTGTCGATGAGTTCATCGCCAAGAGCAAAAAGGTTATCGAATCCAAAGACAATTATTTCCTGATCACCAAGAATCCCGTGGACATGAAGAAGATCCTGGTCGACGCCGGCTTTGTTCCCAGCAATGTCAAGACCGTCATCATCGGACCCTGCAACGATCGTCCCGGCGCAGTCAAGCTCGGCAACAACCAGTCCATTACCCAGGAAGAGGCAGAGGCTCTCGAGGCTATCATGAAGGCCGGTTATGAAGTAGAGTTTGCTCTGGTCAAGGAAGCCGCTATCGGCAACTGGAAGAAATTCCGCGGCCAGTTCGGTTTCACAGATTGATCAGGATATTTATAAACATTTATTTATCCGAGATTTCATTTGAAAGAGGAGATTTAAAATGTCAATCAATATAGTTCAGGCAATCATCCTTGGCCTGTTTGCGTCCCTGTCCAGTATGCCCGGACTCGGCGGAACATCCATCGGTAACTACACACTCGGCCGTCCCCTGGTCGGCGGACTGATCTGCGGCATCGTCCTCGGCGACATCCCCACCGGTATCCTGGTCGGCTGCGCCATGCAGGTCGTCTACATCGCTCTGGTCACACCCGGCGGCACAGTTTCCGCAGACGTTCGTGCGGTCTCCTATATCGGTATTCCGCTGGCAATGATCGCTCTCAAGAGCTATGGTCTTGATCCCGCTTCCGCAGAAGGAACCGCTCTGGCAACTTCCTTCGGCACCATGGTCGGTACCATCGGTACTGTCCTGTTCTACGGCA
>DGRU01000040.1 GCA_002390025.1 Lachnospiraceae bacterium UBA4380 | reverse complement strand
AGGACATGCAGGAGGACAAGGAGCCGGCATTTGACGCCATCGATACGGCGCTGGCCTGCATTCCGCTCTTTGCCGATATGCTCAGCACCATGAAATTCAACAGGGACGTCATGGAAAAGAGCGCCATGCGCGGCTTTACCAATGCCACGGACGCGGCGGATTATCTGGTCGGCAGGGGAGTTCCCTTCCGCGACGCTCACGGGATCATCGGACGCCTGGTCCTGCACTGCATCGACGCAGGCAAGGGCATTGAAGAGCTTACTCTGCAGGAGCTGCAGGAATTCTCCGACCGCTTTGAAGAGGACGTCTTCGAGGCAATCTCCCTGCGCGCCTGCGTGAACAGGAGACTGACAGCCGGCGCCCCCGGCGAGGAGGCCATGGCAGAAGAAATCGCCGCCAGCCGCAGCTGGCTGCAGGCCCAGGAATAAGAAGAAAAGAATAGGAAGAGAATAAAAAGAGAATAAGAAGAGGATCCGGGCTTTTCGGGAAATCTGCTTTCTTTTAAAGACACTTATTTTTTTGAAACAGCAGATTTTTTGAAACAGGTGATTATATTTCCTGAAAAAGAGCAGACGATACGGAACTCTTGTGCTATTATGCGTGTAATCCTTTTTTCTGAACGCATCGGTTCTCTTAAACAGAGGCTGTTTTCGAAGGGAATGATTCTCCTGAGCAGAGTTTTTCCCGAAGGGAGCAATTTCCTGAACAGAGGACTCTTGCGGACAGAATAGAGGATTCACATAGATTATTTTTACAGGTTATAAGGAGCAGGAAAAATGAGTGAAAAATTACGCGTAGGTATTCTCGGCGGAACAGGTATGGTAGGACAGAGATTTATTGCCCTGCTGGACAATCACCCCTGGTTTGAGGTGACAACGATCGCGGCAAGTCCCCGCAGCGCCGGCAAGACATACGGCGAGTGTGTAGAGGGACGCTGGAAACTGGAAGTTCCCATGCCCGAGGCAGTCCGCAATATTGTTGTCAAGAATGTCAGGGATGTCGAAGCTGTCGCATCGGAAGTCGACTTCTGCTTCAGCGCTGTCGATATGTCCAAGGATGAGATCAAGGCCATCGAGGAAGAGTGCGCGAAGACCGAGACTCCCATTGTCTCCAATAACAGCGCCCACCGCTGGACCCCCGATGTTCCCATGATCATTCCGGAGATCAACCCGGAGCACGCAGGCGTCATCGAGTTCCAGAAGAAGCGTCTGGGCACGACCCGCGGCTTCATCGCGGTCAAGCCCAACTGCTCTATCCAGAGCTATACCCCTGCACTGGCGGCATGGAAGGAATATGAGCCCTACCAGGCCCTGGTCTCCACCTATCAGGCCATCTCCGGCGCAGGCAAGACCTTCCGCGAGTGGCCCGAGATGGAAGGAAATATCATCCCCTACATCGGCGGCGAAGAGGAGAAGAGTGAGCGCGAGCCCCTCCGCGTCTTCGGTTCCATCGAAAACGGCGTAATCCGCCCCGCTGACAATCTGGTCATCACCAGCCAGTGCATCCGTGTGCCCGTTCTCTACGGCCACACCGCGACTGCATTCGTCAATTTCAGGAAGAAAGCAGACAAAGAGGAACTCATTGAGAAGCTGCGCGCATTCCGCGGCCTTCCTCAGGAACTCAATCTGCCCAACGCCCCCAAAAATTTCATCCAGTACCTCGAGGAGGACAACCGTCCCCAGGTCCAGCTGGATGTCAACTACGAGCGCGGCTTCGGCGTCTCTATAGGCAGACTCCGTCCCGACACCCTCTTTGACTGGAAGTTCGTGGGCCTTTCCCACAACACCATCCGCGGTGCTGCGGGCGGCGGCGTTCTCTGCGCCGAGCTTCTCAAGGCCACAGGCTACATTAACCGCAAATAAAACAGATCAGATCCGGGACACGGGGGACGGTTCTGACTGTCCCGTTTGTGTTCAGGATCCCACAGGGAATCGGCAGAAATTCTGCGCCGGTCCGGCAGCCGGCAGGAGGTGCGGCACGAAGACAGTTTATATAGCGGAGAAACCCAGTGTGGCGCGTGCCTTTGCGGCGGCACTGGGCAGAAATTTCCGCAATTCGGACGGATATATGGAGGCTGATGACACGATCGTCACCTGGTGCGTGGGACACCTGGTCTCCATGTCCTACCCGGATGCCTACGACGCTTCCCTCAAGAAGTGGTCCATGGCGACGATTCCCTTCATCCCTTCCCAATACAAATATCAGGTGATCGACGGTGTAAAGAAGCAGTTCGGCATCGTCAAACGCATCCTTACGGACCCGGAGGTCGGCACCATCTATATCTGCACGGACTCCGGGCGCGAGGGCGAGTATATTTACCGTCTGGTCGCGGCCCAGGCAGGCGTCAAGGGCAAGAAGGAGCTCCGTGTCTGGATCGATTCCCAGACGGAGGCGGAGATCCTGCGGGGGATCCGCGAGGCAAAGCCGTCCTCCGCCTATGACAACTTGGGTTCTGCAGCCTACCTGCGCGCCCAGGAGGATTACCTGATGGGCATCAACTTTTCCCGCGCGCTGACCCTGCGTTACAGCGATGCCATGAGCAGGGCGC
>DGRU01000197.1:1877-17519 GCA_002390025.1 Lachnospiraceae bacterium UBA4380 | reverse complement strand
GCTGCAGAGGCTAAGCTCGTTGCTGCCGGCAATGCAAGTGATGTTACACGTCGCTGCCTGCAGCTGTACGGCGGCTATGGCTACACCCGTGACTATCCCATCGAGCGCATGATGCGTGATGCTAAGATCACCGAGATCTATGAAGGCACATCCGAAGTTCAGATGATGGTCATCGGCGGCGCTATGCTCAGATAATCGGATCTGACGATCCGCTGTAACCTGACCGTCAGCGGGCAGGTTGCCAAAATGTAATTACAGGCTCCGGTGCAGGTTTCTGCACCGGAGTTTTTGTTTCCGCCAACAGTAAGAGCAGGAAAAGAGTCCCGCAGGCCCGCAGGCGCAATTACCGGACTGCATGCACACAGGACTCGTGACGGGCTATGAAAAAAGAGAAGACTTTATCTGTTTTGATCTATATTTTCGGACCGGTGGTCCGCTATATCCTTGTCAGCGAACTGGCCGCCGCAGCCCTGGACCTGGTCTGGGACAATTTCCTGCAGGAAAGTGCTCTGCAGGGGGCGGCCGCAGCCTATTCCCTTTCCCTGCAGACCATCCGGCCGTACCTGCGGCTTGTTGTGTCTGCCGCGGCGGGATGCCTGTCAGTGCGCCGCGATGCCATGACAGAATGGTCCGCTTTCCCTGCGGCCCGGCAGAAGAGGAGACTGTCTTTTGCCGGCGGCCCGGAGGAGGGATCCGGGGGATTCCCGGACAATCCTGCAAGGAACAGTCTCTGGTCCCGGCTCTACGTGGCTGCCGATGAGAAGGTCCGGATGCGCGTCCTGCCGCTCCTTCTGGTCTCTGTCATGTCTCTTGCGGCGGGACTCAATGCTGCCTTCTCCTGCCTTCTGCGGGATTCGTCTGCACAGGGGATACAGGGAAGCCTTCCGGGATTTGCCGGGATGCTGCTGCAGACCGTGTTCTACTGCTTTTTCATGCCTTTTGTCGAAGAGACGGTCTTCCGGGGGATCTTCTTTCCGCGTATGCAGAGATGGTACGGGACGGGAATGGCGGTACTGGCATCAGCCCTGTTTTTCGGACTCTATCACGGGTCTTTTCCGCAGGGGGGCTACGCCTTTCTCATGGGCATAGTGTTTGCCCTCTCCTATGAGGCGTCGGGAAAATTTACAGTGCCTGCGGCTCTGCACGGAGCATGCAATCTCATGATCCTGTGGCTTCAATGGACGGACCGCTACAGTGCGGTCTGCACGCCGGTGTGGGCGGCAGTCTTCCTGGGAATTGCGGCCGGAGGATTTCTCACAATATATATGATCGTAAAAAAAACAGCAGACCAATGACCTGCTGCCTGTCAGGGCGGAAAATCATCGGTCTGCTGTTTTTTTGCTTGTTTTTTCTCTTCGCGCAATATCCGCGGCTTCCTGTAACAGCCGCGGGACAGGCGGTCTCTACAGGTAGGACCTCAATCTGGAATCGGGAATCCCCAGCTGCTGGCGGTATTTTGCGACGGTGCGGCGGGGCACAATCGTGTAGTTTTTGTGTATCCGGTAAAATAATCGTGACTAACAGGTTGATTGGGGATAAAATAGACCTGTCAGAGACAATAGTACACAGGAACCCCGCAGCGCTGGATCGACGCTGCAGGGTTTTTTTCGACAGTCATGCGCCATGCTCTTGAGCCGCGCTTTTAATGGAGTGTTTTTTATGATAAATGATAAAAAAATGAAAGAGAAGCGTTCCAAAACCGGGCTGCCGGGGCGTCTTTCCTGCCTCTGCCCGGTCTTATCGCTGCTGCTTATCCTTCTCACTGCCTGCGGCGGCAAGGGGGCTTCAGGCGGGACAGCAGGCCTGCCCGGAGCTTCCTCCGGGGATTCGGAAAGCGTGCAGTACGATGCCCCTGACAGCGATGAGCTGCAGGCGGTCTTCTTTGATGTCGGAAAGGGCGACTGCATCCTGCTGAGTATGGGGGAGGACCATGTGCTCCTGGATGCCGGTTACCAAGAGACTTCGTCGGAAGTCACCCGTCAGCTGCAGGCGCGGGGCATCACCTCTCTGGATGCCATGATCATCACCCATTACGACAAGGACCATGTGGGCGGGGCGGCGGAGATCGCACAGCAGATCCCGGTGGAGACGATCTATCTGCCCGATTATGAAGGAGAGGCTGACAAGTGCGGAGATCTGCTGGCACTCATCCGGAAAAATGATCTGGAGAGCATCCGCGTGTCCGAAGAGGAGACGCTTGCCCTGGGCCGGGCGGAGATGGAGATCATCCCCGCTCTGGTCGAATACGACCCTGCGGCGGAGAACGACAATGATGCGTCCCTGATCGTCACGATCCTCTATCAGGAGGACGAATGGCTTCTGCCGGGAGATATCGAGAAGGATGCGATCGAGATCTGGCTCGCCGATAATACCCGGACCTTTGATATCCTAAAAATGCCGCACCACGGCAAAAAGGAGGGCAATACAAAGGAACTGATCAAGAATGTCGATCCGTTGATCGCCGTGATTACAGACAGTGCGGTTGAGGAAGCGAATGAAAAAGTCCTGAAACAGCTGGATAAAAATGAGACGGAGGTATACCGTTCCTCTGTCAACGGGACCATCACGATCACTGGGGATGGATCCGGAAAGTACGAGATCGTATCGGATAATTGATCTTAAGACGGATATAAAACGTAATTGTTATTGTCCTTAAAATATTGACTGCACGGGTCTATCCTTCGCCGCGCACTGTCCCCGCCTTCAGACGCCGCGGGACAGACGCTCCAAAAAAGAGAATCTGTGCAGGTTTGTAACCGGTCGGAAGGACTCTGCGACTTTTAAGTCAGAGGAGTCTGCTCTGATCAGATTTCTGCGCCTCAAAAGGCAGAGCAATACAGTGCTCCAGGCAGAGCGATACAACGCTCCGGATAGTGGTCCGGAGAGTGCTCCGGGCACGGCTGTACAGCCTTTTGCCGCAGTCGGAAAGTAATGAGGTCTTATGGAAGACAGTAAGATTATTGAGCTGTTCTGGAATCGGGATGAGACAGCCATTGAACAGACAGCTGCTGTATACGGCAGGTACTGCCGCAGGATCGCCCGCAATATCCTGGGCATCGAGGAAGATGTGGAGGAATGTCTGAACGACACATGGCTGGGAGCCTGGAACAGTATTCCTCCCGCCAGGCCTGACTGCCTCAGCGCCTATCTGGGCAGGATCACGAGAAATCTCGCCATATCCCGCTACCGGGCAGGCCATGCGCTCAAGAGAACCGGGGACCGTCTCTCGGAGTCCCTGGACGAACTGGGTGATTTTGCCTCTCCTTCCGTTGACAATGTGGAGGAGGCGGTGGACCACAGAACGCTGGAGGCGGCCATTAACAAATATCTGGATACCGTTTCTCAGAAGCAGCGAAGACTGTTTGTACGAAGGTATTTTTACATGGATTCTGTTTCGGATATTGCAAAGATGTACGGCCTCGGGCAGAGTGATGTGAAGGTCACACTCCTGAGAATGCGCAGGTCCCTGAAAAAGGTGTTGGAAGAAGAGGGGTTGATGTGATGGACAAATACGATATTCTGGAAGCCATGAGCGGGATCCGGGATGAATATATTGAGGATGCCGCAGTGCCTTCTCCCGAGCGGTCTCAGGCAGAATACCCCGAAAAAGAGCGGAAAGTACCTGCGGGACGGACCAGGGTTCTGCGCCTGCGCCGCTGGGCTGCTCTTGCCGCCGCAGTTTTGTGCGTCGCCCTTATCTCGGTCACCTTCCGTTCCTCGCAGTTTATCCGGAGCGCCAAAGACCCCGGTATGACGGAATCCGGCGTGTCGGCCATGTCCGACGAGCAGGTGACGGTGGAGGAGGAGACCGCCCTTGCCGGAGGCAAGAACAGCGCACCTTCTGTCATGGCAGAGGGGAGCGCTGCTTCAGCGGATCAGGATGCCGGACAGAACTTCTATGAAGACAAAGCCGGAGACAGTGCCGCGCTTTCGGAAGCTGCCCCGGCAGCGGGACAGGATACTGCCGATCTCTCTGCCGTGACTGCCATGAGAGATGCGGGCGTCACCGGCTCCGTGGAGAAGAAAGTGGAAGAGGTGTCCAAAATATTTGAGAACGCTCTGGCGGAGGAGACGGGATACAGTTCTCTGCGTTTTACGCATGAGGTCACCACGAACTCCGACGACTGGGTCTCGCTTCGGATGCACGCCTTTACCTGTGCTGCCGACGGATTTGAGCAGGTGACACATTTTAACATCAGGAGGGATGATTCCGAATATGTCACGCTCGAGACCCTCTTCGGAGAAGATACCGACTACATCACTCCCCTGAGTGAGGAAGTGATCCGCCAGATGCGTGAGCGGATGCGGCAGGACGGGGATGCTGCCTTCTGGCTTGACTCTCCCGAAGGCCCTGAATACGACTTCACTCAGATCAGTCCCGCCCAGGATTTTTACTTTGATGGGGACGGAAATCTGGTCCTGTGCTTTGACGAGGGAGAGGCGGCGCCGACCTATATGGGAACCCTGGAATTTACCATTCCCCACAGCCTCACCGAGCAATTACTCAACAACAGCTTCACTGAATGATTACGGAATCGTTTCCGGACAGATCCATCTGATCACTGAGAACCCGGCAAAAGACCTGCGTCTTTGTGCCGGGTTTTCTGCGCAGTGTGCTTAAACAGACCGCCTTTACTAGAATGTATAAAGTATTTAAAATAACCAATAAAAAAATTGTGCAATTATGGCAATTATGATGAAAAAAGAATTATATTGACATTAAAAATATATAAACTGTATAATCGAATTTGTAATTCATAGTAGTGCACAGGCTGGGTGGCCTGAAAGCACGGTATGAAAAATTTCACAGAAGGGAGTTTTTATAATGGTAGGGATTATCCTTGCAAGTCATGGTGACTTTGCGACAGGCATCTATTCCTCTGCATGCATGGTTTTCGGTGAAGCAGATGACGTGATACCTGTTACTTTCCACAACGGCGAGACGCCGGATGACCTGCGCGTGAAGATCCAGGAAGCAGTTGCAAAGCTCGAAGATCCTGAGAACGTGCTGTTCATGTGCGACCTGTTCGCAGGAACACCGTACAACCAGATTTTCCTGCTCAGCGCTGACCATCCCGGATGGGCGATCGTGACAGGCATGAACCTGCCCATGATCGCAGAAGCGTATGGGGCAAGAGACGATTTTGAGACAGCCGGAGAGGTTGCTACGGCAATCGTCAGTGCCGCAAGAGAGGGAATCGTAACACATCCCGAGTCCCTGATGCCCGCTGATGCAGCTCCTGCTCCCGCAGCAGCAGCTTCCGCAGAGCCCACAGGCGCTATTCCTCCGGGAACAGTCCTGGGCGACGGCCACATCAAATACGTTCTTGCCCGTATCGATTCACGTCTGCTTCACGGCCAGGTTGCAACGGCGTGGTCCAAGACCACACAGCCGACCCGTATCATTGTCTGCTCCGACGGCGTTGCACACGATGATCTTCGTAAGACCCTGATCGAGCAGGCGGCACCGCCCGGAATCAAGGCAAATGTCGTTCCGATTGACAAGATCATCCAGGTTGCCAAGGATCCCAGATTCGGCGCAACCAAGGCACTGCTTCTTTTCGAGACCCCTCAGGACGCTCTTCGCGCAATCAAGGGCGGTGTCGACATCAAGGAGCTCAATGTCGGTTCCATGGCACATTCACTCGGCAAGGTAGCTGTCAACAAGGTTCTTTCCCTCGGCAAAGAGGATGTAGAGACTTTCGATGAGCTCAAGAAGCTCGGCATCACATTTGATGTCCGTAAAGTTCCCACAGATTCGAAGGAAGACATGAACGCTATCATTGAGAAAGCGCGCGCAGAGCTTGCAAACGCGTAATTTTTGCGATGTGAAGTGTACATGAACTGATTGGAGGTTTATATGAACATTATATCCATAGTGTTGGTCGTTATCGTAGCTTTTCTGGCAGGCATGGAAGGCATTCTGGATGAGTTCCAGTTCCATCAGCCTCTCGTGGCCTGCACACTGATCGGTATCGTCTGCGGACAGCCTGCAGCCGGTATCATCCTCGGCGGATCTCTTCAGATGATCGCCATGGGCTGGGCGAATATCGGCGCAGCAGTCGCTCCCGACGCAGCTCTGGCATCCGTAGCATCCGCTATCATCCTGATGAAGGGCGGACAGGGCGCTGATGGCGCTTCCACTGCTATCGCAGTCGCTATCCCTCTGGCAGTCGCCGGTCTGTTCCTGACCATGGTAGCCCGTACTCTGGCAGTCCCGATCGTCCACGGTATGGACGCGGCAGCTGAGAAAGCGGATTTCGGCAGAATCGAATTCCTGCAGTGGGCAGCGATCTGCATGCAGGGTCTTCGTATCGCGATCCCCGCAGCGGCTCTTTGCGTCGTTCCCGCAGAAGTCGTTTCCAATCTTCTGAACAGCATGCCCGCATGGCTGACCGAAGGTATGTCCATCGGCGGCGGCATGGTCGTTGCAGTCGGTTATGCACTTGTTATCAACATGATGGCAACTGCTGAAGTGTGGCCTTTCTTCTTCATCGGCTTCGCACTTGCAGCTATTTCCGACCTGACCCTCATCGGCCTTGGTATCGTCGCGGTCGCAATCGCTTTCATCTACCTGAACCTGTCTGAAAAAGGCGGCAGCGCTGCAGGCGGTGCAGCAGCAGGCGGCAGCGGTGACCCTCTCGGCGATATCCTGAACGATTATTGAGAAGGAGGTAATACGCAATGGCTGAAAATAAAAAAGTTGCTTTAGAGAAAAAGGACAGAATTTCTGTCTGCTGGCGTTCCACTTTCCTGCAGGGATCCTGGAACTATGAGCGTATGCAGAACGGCGGTTACTGCTATGCTATGATCCCTGCTATCAAAAGACTCTACACCACAAAAGAAGAGCAGGCGGCAGCCCTCAAGCGCCACCTTGAGTTCTTCAATACACAGCCTTACGTTGCTGCTCCCATCCTCGGCGTTACACTGGCGCTTGAGGAGGACCGCGCGAACGGCGCACCGGTCGATGACGCTGCCATCCAGGGCGTTAAAGTCGGTATGATGGGACCTCTCGCAGGTGTCGGCGATCCTATTTTCTGGTTCACCGTACGTCCCATCCTCGGTGCTCTGGCTGCTTCCTTCGCTATGAGCGGAAACATCATCGGACCCATCCTCTTCTTCGTACTCTGGAACGTGATCCGTTACGCATTCCTGTGGTATACACAGGAGTTCGGCTACAAAGCCGGTACCGCGATCACCAAGGACCTTTCCGGCGGCCTTCTGCAGAAGGTTACACAGGGTGCTTCCATTCTGGGTATGTTCGTCCTGGGCGCTCTGGTTCAGCGCTGGGTTTCCGTCAGCTTCCCCTTCAAGGTATCTGAAGTTCAGCTGTCTGAAGGCGCTTACATTGACTGGGCAAACCTTCCTGCCGGCAGCGAAGGCATCAAGACTGCCATCAGCCAGTTCCATTCCGGCATGGCTCTTGATCCTGTCAAGGTCACCACAATGCAGGACAACCTGAATTCCCTGGTACCCGGACTTGCAGCTCTGCTGCTGACCTTCCTGTGCATGTACCTGCTCAAGAAGAAAGTTTCCCCGATCGTCATCATCCTGGGCCTCTTCGTCGTAGGTATTGTTCTCCACGTACTCGGAATCATGTAATGCTCTTCATTGAGTCTTGATTGAATACGGACTTTGCGCCCCCGCAGACGGCTAATGCTGCTGCGGGGGCGTTTTTTGTGCGCACTGCAGGGCTTAAGCCCAGCACATGAGTCCCTCGTGAGTCATGGAATCAGATTGAAAAAAATACAGGTGCGTGTTACGATAGTACAGTTGAAATCGCGCAAAATAAAGGAGATTCGAAATGGCTGAATCAATGAACAGGGAAGTGGAATATGTCTGCAAGGGAACCTCATATATGGGCCTGCAGAATTATGGAAAGATCATGGTCGGAGACAAGTCATTTGAGTTCTATGACGACAGAAATGTCGAGAACTACATACAGATCCCCTGGGAGGAGATCAACTATATCGTGGCAGATCTTGCTTTCGGCGGAAAATGGATTCCCCGCTTTGAAGTGCAGACGAAGAGAAACGGAAACTATCGCTTTTCCGCAGGAAAAAATACAAAACCCCTGCTCCGTGCCTGCCGGGAACACATGCCGGCAGATCATCTGACCAGGGCACTGACAATGCCGCAGAAACTCAGCCGCGGCATCAGGAGCCGTTTCGGCAAATCATAATAGGGGCGGAGTTTCCCTTTCATCATTCAATCGATCAATATACTGACTCAGAAAGGAACGAAAAGATGCATATCGTATGTTTGGACCTGGAAGGCGTACTTGTACCGGAGATCTGGATTGCTTTTTCAGAGGTCACAGGAATTCCGGAACTCAAAAGAACCACCCGCGATGAACCCGATTATGACAAACTGATGGCATTCCGCAGGAATATTCTGCATGAGCACGGCCTTGGCCTGCCCCAGATCCAGGAGACGATTGCCAAGATCGATCCCCTCCCCGGTGCCCTGGAATTCCTGAACGAGCTGCGCAGCAAAACGCAGGCGGTCATTATCAGCGATACCTTTACGGAATTTGCCATGCCTCTGATGAAAAAGCTGGGATGGCCCACTCTTTTCTGCAATTCTCTGGTCGTAGGACCCGACGGGGAGATCATCGGCCACAAGATGCGTGTCGAGAATTCCAAATACTCAACCGTCAAGGCGCTTCAGTCGATCGGTTTTGAGACCATCGGGATCGGCGACAGCTACAATGATCTTGCCATGATCCAGGCTGGCAAAGACGGATTCCTTTTCCGCACGACGGAGCAGATCCGCAAAGATTACCCTGATATTCCCGCCTTTGATGAGTACGATGATCTTCTTGAAGCGATCGAAAACGCGATCGGATTATAAGGGAGGGCAGGCAGCTTGGCCAATATCTTAAGTACCGCCGCAGAATCCATACAGATCGAAGATATCGAACAGATCGATCCTTCCGATCTGACCTTGTCCAATGTAAAGAACTTTTTTGAGAGCATGCTTCCCGGCATCCGTTCTCTGGCCTTTGATATCATCGTCTGCCTTATCATTTATTTTGTGGGCAGGAAACTGATCAAATTCCTTCATAAGATGTTGAACAGGACCCTGGAAAAAACGCAGGCGGATGTGGGAGTCATAAAGTTCCTGGGATCCGCCCTGGAGATCCTTCTTTACGTCTTCCTGTTTTTCATGATCCTGGGCCAGCTGGGCGTCAACACGGCCTCGATCATCACGGTACTCGGTACTGCCATGCTGGCGGTCGGCATGTCATTGCAGGGCAGCCTGTCCAATGTGGCGGGCGGCATTCTGATCCTTTTTACCAAGCCCTTTCGTGTCGGGCACTACATTATCAGCCCTCACGGAGAGGGAACAGTCACCATGATCGGCCTGTTCTATACCACGATCACAACAAAGGACAACCGTATCCTGACCCTGCCCAACAGCCAGATCTCGAACTGCGCGGTCACCAACTGCTCACAGAATCCTGTCAGGCGCTTCGATACAGTGGTCGGGATCAGTTACGACTCGGACATCCGCCTGGCCAAGAAGATCATGGAAGAGACTGCGAGGGACTGCCAGTATGTCCTGCAGGATCAGGACATTACGGTCTTTGTAGACGGTCTGGGAGACAGCTCTGTCGACATTGGAATGTTCTGCTATGTCAATTCCCCTGATTTCCTGGCGGCCAAGTGGCAGATTACGGAAGAGATCAAGCTTCGCTTCGATGAAGCCGGAATCAGCATTCCCTTCCCCCAGGTCCATGTGCATATGGAAAAGGAGTGACCACCCGCTTCAGCTGTACAGACAGTATCGGTACAGACAGTATCAGTACAGACAGTATCGGTACAGACAGTATCGCTGCAGGCTGTCAGTACAGGCTGTATGGAAAAGAAATTCTTGTACAGTACAGGCCTGTCATGCTATAATTTCTGTCAGTTCCGACCGATCAGGGATTGTGTATGACAGTACAATATTTAATCGACAGCGAAAATGTAGGGGATTTCTGGATCCCTCTCCTCGAATTGCCCGGACAGGATACAGAGCTGATTGTTTTTTATACAAGAAACAGTCCGCATATGAGTTATGACAGTCTGATCAGACTCAAGGAATCCGACCGGACAGTGACATTTATCAAATGCTACGAGGGTACTAACGCGCTGGATTTCCAGCTGGTTTCCGAGCTGGGATACCGCATCAGCAAAGACGAGGACGGCATATTTATCATCGTGACAAACGATACCGGCTTCGATGCAGCGGTCAAATACTGGAGACGCAGGAAAAAATCGGTCAAACGTATAACAGGCAAGGAGTGCAGGAACCTCGAGAGACGTCTTCGGGAAGACTTGTCTTCGGGGAGCCAGGAGACCCGCTCAGCAGGCACGGCTGACCACAGCTTCACATTGCAGGACCGGGACGCAGCACAGGATGCAGCAGCGGAAAGGCTGTCCCCGGAAGCAGTGCAGGACCAGGATGCGAGACCTTCACGCCCTAATCTCAGGGACGCGGAGCGCGCGGCGCAGCCTGATCCGGAGGACATGATTCCGGAGATGGATTCTGAAGATCCGGAGGAACTGGAGAACGCAGACATTGACGGAGAGGATGCAGATCTGTTTGCATATGACCCGGACGACAATGATGCAGATGATATCGGGTACGATGCGGAGCAGGATGAGCTGACGGACGAACCCCTGTATGAGACCGAATCGGAAGACGACTCTCTGTTTACCGATGAGACGGACGAAGCTGCAGCATTCTCCGAAGATGACCGGGAAGAAGAGCAGATCGATGCGGATGCCGTCCGGCAGGAGCCCGATGCGGATCTCAAGACGCAGGAGGCCTCTGAAGAAAGAGCTTCTGAAGAAGGAGCCTCCGAAGAAGCTGCTGCGGAAGAGGATCTGCCGTATGCACTTAAAGAGGATGCGGAACAGGGTCCTGACCTTCCCGCAGACCGGGACAATGAATCCGGAAATACCGCAGATACTGCAGAAATCTCAACCGCAGATGCTGCAGCGGGTCCGGAAGCTGCCTATGACGGCGGTCTCCCGGAAACGGAAGCTGCCGTGGGTGAAGACGCAAATGCGGATGCTGCCGTAAAGGAAGCAGCACAGGCAGATGCTGCTGTGAATGAAACAGCACAGGCAGAAAATGTTGCAAATGAAGCGGTACAGACGGATGCTGCCGCAAAGGAAACGGCAGAAGAGGATCCTGCCGCAGAGGAGGAGCCGGCTGCCGAGACATCCCACCGCTCCAAATCCCGCAGGTCCAGATCGCGCAAGTCCAAGTCCGCTTCCAGAAAGCAGGAACAGGCCGCGGAGTCCGATGATTCGGCGGACGCAGCCGAGGACGCCGGGACTGAGAAAGCTTCGGACACATCGAAAGCTTCCGCTGCTTCTGACAGCAAGGGCAGAAAAAACGATACAGGTAAGAATGTTCCGGATGAAGCAGGAGAGAGTGCTTCCGATGCACTGCCCGCTCCGGGAGATGAGGAGATCGCCAAGATCGTGGCCTGCATCGGCGCAGAAAACCTGGCGGAGCTCCACAACCAGCTTGCAACCTTCTACGGGGAGCAGGGAAAGGACATTTATCTGTCCATCAAGAGCAATACCCGTTCACTCCCTGTTTTAAAGCCTGACCTCAAACAGAAATTCGCGTATTACTGCGAGATCATTTTCTACCGCAGCGGTTACGCGGGTGAGTACCCTTCGGACATATCTGAATATCTTCTGAATGTGAGAGAAAAACTCAACAATCTGAATTCTCTGCGCTATGCGCTTCAAAAGCACTATGGCAAAGAAAAGGGCCGCAGGTTCTACTTCCTGCTCAAGCCCTTTGCAAAGACAATGTATCAAATGTAAAGGAAAGTCGGTCGGAACGACGGATATGCAGAGCCGGATGCTGCCCTGGCAGCGGCCGGCTCTTACTGTATATACTCGAGTATAAAATGAGGAGACAATCGCAATGTATATTAGAAAAGCAGGCATGGATGATCTGGATCGGATCACGGAACTGGAGGCCGTTTGTTTCTCCGCGTCGGAAGCTGCGGACCGGGAGAGGCTCAGGGGCAGGCTGGAAACCTATCCGGACAGTTTCTGGCTGGGCTTTGATGATTTCAGGAATCTGATCTCTTTCGTGGCCGGACCTCTCACAAAAGAGTCGGATCTGACAGATGAAATGTTTGAAAATCCTTCCTTCCATGATCCGGACGGCGACTGGCGGATGATCTTCACTGTCTGCACAGCCCCCGAAGAGCAGAACAAAGGATATGCTTCCATCGTCATGCAGCGCATGATCCGTGAGACCAAAGCGATGGGCAAAAAGGGGATCGTTCTGACCTGCAAAGAGCCCAAAATCCATTACTATGCGAAGTTCGGCTTTGAGAACGAGGGGATCTCCCAATCTACTCACGGCGGAGAGGTCTGGTACCAGATGCGCCTGACCTTTGATGAAGAGTACCACTATGAGCACATGTTTGATATTTCCGACGATCCCAATGAGAACAAGAGGATGTTCGAGGATGCATTCTGGGGCTCTCAGTGCTGATCCTTTCTTCAGCCGGTCTGTGCCTCTTAGTTAAAACAATCCCGCGGGAACCTCTGAAATGAGAGGCTGTTCCGCGGGCTTTTTTAATGCTTTCTTGTTAATGCTTTCTCTTTTAGTGATTTATTGTTTGATGATTTATTGTTTAATGTCTTATTATTTAAGGCTTTATTGAATGATGCCCAGGGCTTTGAGTACCTGTGATGCCTCCTCGACGGGGACGATCTCAAGATTGTGCCTGACTTCCTCGGGAACATCCCGCAGATCATCCACGTTGTCGGCGGGGATGAAGACCTTCTTCACGCCCGCGCGCTGTGCGGCCAGGAGCTTCTCCGGCAGTCCGCCGATGGGATTGACGCCGCCCTGAAGGGAGACTTCACCGGTCATGCCGATGTTGGGAGGGACAGGAATGCCGGTTACAAGGGAGGAGAGGGCCGTCGTCAGCGTAATGCCGGCGGAGGGACCGTCCTTGGGAGTGGCACCGTCCGGAACATGGATGTGCAGGTCATTTTCCTCCAGAACAGACGTCTGCTCGGGGAAGAGGGACTTGACAAGGGTCACGGCGATGCGGGCGGATTCCTTCATGACATCGCCCAGCTGTCCCGTGATCAGAACTTCGCCCTTGCCCTTGGTCAGCAGGGTCTCAATGTAGAGGATCTCGCCGCCGGCTGCTGTCCAGGCAAGACCTGTGACGATGCCGGGATGGGCGCTCTCCTTGACCTTCTTGTGATAGACGGGATGCATATCCAGAAGGTCGCGCAGGTTTTCTGCAGTGACAGAAACCTTTTCTCCATTGCCGCGCACGATCCTGACGGCTGCAGCACGGCACAGGGTCTCGAGGCGCTTGCGCAGGCCTCGGACGCCGCCCTCCTGGGTGTAGTCGGAGATGATGACGTTGATGATATCGTCTGAGATCTCGATCTGGTCCGCATTGATTCCGACGGTCTGCATGGCCTTGGGCAGAAGATGCCTTCTGGCGATCTGGAGCTTGTCTGTCGCTGTGTAGCCCTGGAACTGGATGACTTCCATACGGTTGAGCAGGGGCTCGGGGATGGTCTCCAGCGTGTTGGCCGTGCAGATGAAGAGCACGTTGGACAGGTCGTAAGGGGCGTTCATGTAGTGGTCAGTGAAGGTGCTGTTCTGCTCGGGGTCCAGGACCTCCAGCAGGGCGCTGGCAGGATCTCCGTTGTAGGAGACGGAGAGCTTGTCGATCTCATCGAGGACCATGACCGGATTGGAGACACCGCTCTTCTGGATGCCGTCCATGATCCTGCCGGGCATGGCGCCGATGTAGGTGCGGCGGTGTCCGCGGATATCCGCTTCATCCCGTACGCCGCCCAGACTGACACGGGCATATTTGCGGTGCAGAGCCTTTGCGATGCTCTGACCGATACTGGTCTTGCCGGTACCGGGAGCGCCGACAAAGCAAAGAATGGAACCGGACTGCTGTTTTTTGAGATTCATGACAGCAATTTGCTGGATGATCCTCTCCTTGACTTTTTTCAGGCCGAAATGATCCTCCTCAAGGACGGCTTCCGCCTCGTCGAGATCGATCTCCTGGGCATCTTCGTTTTTCCAGGAGAGGCCTGTGATGAAATCGAGATAGTCGTAGAGCATGCCGGACTCGGGGCTGTTCTGTCCCTCCTGCTTGTAGCGGTTGAGTACCTTGTCAGCCTCCTTGCGGGCGGTCTCGTTCATGCCGGATTCTTCAATTTTGACCTGGAAACGGCGCACATCCGTGATGTTTTCGGGATGCATCTCGTCCAGTTCCTTCTGCAGATATTCGATCTGCTTCTTGATGGCCTGCTCGCGGTAGAGCTTCTGGTAGCCCTCCTCCTGGGCATTGCGTGCCTCGTTATTGACGTGGAACATTTCCAGATTCTCGTAGAGGATCTTCTCCATTGCCTCGCTGCGGGCCTTTTTGGAGTCCTCTTCCAGGAGGGCGTAGCGCTCTTCGTTTGTGATGTTGAGCCAGGGGGACATGATGGATGCGATCTCGCCGATCCCTGTCCACTGCTCTGCGTAGGCGCGTGTAAGCGCGCCCCACTGGAACTGTGAGGTGTACTCGACAACGACGTTCTTGAGCTTTTCAAGGCGCTCCGCCTCATAGGCCGGATCCAGATCCTCTACATCAGGCCTGCGGGAAACGGACAGTTCGATGGTGTGATCGCTGTAAACGGTGATCTCGTCGAAATGCACGCGCCCGTGGGTGCGGATGACCAGATAGCCGCCGGCGTTGACTTCCGTGATGACGCCCGATACACCGATGGGATAGAAGCTGTCTTTTTCAAGATCTTCACGGCTGTCATCAGCCCGGAGCATCATCAGAATGACCTTTTCGCCTTCAAAAGGAGCGCGGCCGGTCATTTTTTTGTATGCGTCGATTGCGAAAAATATATTGGAATCCGGTACGACGACTGCGTTGTAAACGGGAACAACTGTCATATCTTATTCTCCTTTTCATAAAACTTATGTTCATAAAAACTTATGACTTATTTCAATCCATCTGCAGTAACTTTAAGGGAACAGGACCTTTTAACGTCATGCGGGACGCCGCGTCTTTTTTTATGAGGCCGCGGATTACTCCTTTTGTCAGCGGGGGGTACTGCTTTCTGCTCCGCCCGCCGCTGCCGCTTCTAAGTTTGTCCGATTCATTCCGCCGCCTGCAGAGGAAGGGAAATTCTCGTGCTGTTTGTTGAAACTTGATTAAACTAATTGAAACTTCCTGAAACGTTTGAAATCTGTCTGGATGTGCGGTGACTTACAGTGAACCGCCCAGCACTGACTCAAAGACGGTTCATGCGAGTTGTAATTATTTTGATATGGTAGCACTCACCGGCAACGAGTGCTAACAGATGCATTTTGGTGATAATAGCACTGTCAAAATACAATGTCAAGTACCGCTCAGGCATCTAATCATGAAAGGATTGTGAACTCTAACTGTGAATCCTATGGTTGCGAAGCACCGGATTCGATGCTATACTGTCAATTTGGTAATTCAGGAGTAATTCTGCAGTCAATGAGGAGAGCTTCCCGGATCCGCAGCTTTTGGGGAGTCCGGGCATTTATACATTTTCGGGCATTTACAGATTTCCGGATATATATTTTTTTTCATGTATTTATAGA
>DGRU01000197.1:569-1810 GCA_002390025.1 Lachnospiraceae bacterium UBA4380 | reverse complement strand
ATATATAGAAAGAATATTTATTCGGGAAAAAGGCGCAGAGACTGCCGCTGCGGCAGAAGGGCCGCGCAGGCGGGGCGCCGGTGTCCGTTTTTCAGGAAAGGAAGATATGAAGCAGAAGAGAGAAGACGTCAGAAATGTAGCAATCATCGCCCATGTCGATCACGGCAAGACTACGCTGGTGGACGGACTGCTCAAGCAGAGCGGTGTGTTCCGTGAGAATCAGTCGGTGCAGGAGCGCGTCATGGACTCCAACGATCTGGAGCGCGAGCGCGGGATCACGATCCTCAGCAAAAACACTGCAGTCTATTACAAAGGAACAAAGATCAATATCGTGGATACTCCCGGACACGCAGATTTCGGCGGAGAGGTGGAGCGCGTTCTCAAGATGGTCAACGGAGTCATCCTGGTCGTGGACGCTTTCGAGGGTCCCATGCCGCAGACCCGCTTTGTCCTGAGCAAGGCCATGGCCCTTGATCTGCCGGTCATTGTCTGCATCAACAAGATCGACCGCCCCGGTGCGCGTCCCACCCAGGTCATCGACGAGGTCCTGGAACTGCTGATGGATCTGGGCGCCAGCGACGAGCAGATCGACTGCCCCTTTGTCTTTGCATCCGCAAAGTCCGGTATTGCGACAATGGATCTGGGCAGCCCCGGCGCCAGCATGAAGCCTCTCTTTGAGACCATCATCGATTATATCCCTGCACCTGAGGGAGACCCGGAAGCGGGCACGCAGATGCTGATCAGCACCATCGACTACAATGAATATATCGGACGCATCGGCGTGGGCAAGGTGGACAACGGAACCATCCGCGTCAACCAGGAGTGTGTGATCGTGAACCATCACAATCCCGATGTGCGCCGCAAGGTCAAGGTCAGCAAGCTCTATGAGTTTGAGGGACTGCGCCGCGTCGAGGTACAGGAGGCCCGCATCGGATCCATCGTTGCCGTATCGGGAATCGATGATCTGCACATCGGCGATACCCTCTGCTCTCCCGAGAATCCCGTGGCCATCCCTTTCCAGAAGATTTCCGAGCCCACCATTGCAATGACCTTCAATGTCAATGATTCCCCGCTGGCGGGCAAGGACGGCAAATATGTCACCAGCCGCCACATCCGCGACCGTCTCTACAGAGAGCTCAACACCGATGTCTCTCTGCGCGTCGAGGATACCGATACCACGGAGTCCTTCAAGGTCTCCGGCCGCGGCGAGCTGCATCTGTCCGTCCTGATCGAGACCATGC
>DGRU01000197.1:0-496 GCA_002390025.1 Lachnospiraceae bacterium UBA4380 | reverse complement strand
GCTATGAGTTTTCGGTCAGCAAGGCAGAGGTCATCTACCGCTATGATGAAAAGGGCAAACGCCTTGAGCCCATCGAGGAGTGCATCATCGACGTGCCCGAGGAATTCGCCGGCAATGTCATCCAGAAGCTGGGCGAGCGCAGGGGCGAACTGGTTAATATGACATCGCTCCAGGGCGATTATACCCGCCTTACCTTTATGATCCCTTCCCGCGGCCTCATCGGCTACCGCGGCGACTTCATGACCGATACCAAGGGCAACGGCATCATGAACACGATCTTCCACAGCTATGCGCCCTTCAAGGGGGACATTTCCTACCGCAAGACGGGCTCCCTCATTGCCTTTGAGTCCGGTACGGCTGTCGCCTACGGCCTGTTCGGAGCCCAGGAGCGCGGTCAGATGTTCATCGGACCCGGCGAGGAAGTCTACACGGGAATGATCGTCGGCCAGAGCAGCAAGGCGGTCGATATCGATGTCAACGTCTGCAAGACCAAGCA
>DGRU01000070.1 GCA_002390025.1 Lachnospiraceae bacterium UBA4380 | reverse complement strand
ACATATCGATGAACTGGCCGCCGGAAGTGGGAGCGAAAGGAAGATAGCTGTCGAATGTGGACCTGGGATCCTCAGAGTAGCAGCGGACAAGGACAACTCTGCCGATGTCGCCGTTATCAATTTTCTGCTTTGCGATACGATAGGATTTATCAAAGCGGCGCATGAAGCCGAGCATAAACACCTGATTGGGATGAGCCTTGATGATCTCCTCTGCAGCGAGGCACTTCTCAACGTTCTCTGCCAGAGGCTTCTCGCAGAAGACATGCTTGCCGGCTTCCATAGCGATGCGGATCATGTCCACATGGGAAGCAGTGTTGGTGAAGATGGCAACTGCCTCTACCTCAGGATCTGCACACATGGTCGCAGGATCGGAATAGATCTTTTCAACATTCAGCTCGTCTGCAACTTCCTTTGCGCGGGGAGCATTACCGTCGCAGATTGCAACCAGTTCCATACCGGGAACACGGTTTGCGATATTGCATGCATGCTCATAACCAAGACGTCCGACACCGATAACACCCACCTTAAGCTTTTTCATGATTTCTCTCCTTTTTAATGCTTGTCGAAAAAACTTTTTTACATCCCTTGTTCGCGGCCCTGGAAAGCTTTTTTCTTCTGTCTCTTTCCCCGGACCACCCTGCAGCATTCTGCGCTGTTTGTTTTTTGTTTTTCACTGTAATCATCTTAACTGATTATACACTTTCCTGCTTTAAAAATCTTGCTTTAACTGTCATAAAAAACCCAAAAAAAGCCCCGTTTAAATGCATTTAAACGAGGTTTTTTTTAACAATCATTTATAAAATGTTGCTTTTAGGGAAAATACCGACAATTTTTTTCTTTCCGACTTGCAAAATATTGTTATTATTCACAGACGGTCAAGACCATGAGTCAATCCCGGCATTACTGTATCCTATTAGATCCTATTAGAATCCGAGCCGCAGACAGCCCAGGCGAAAAACAAAGTACCGGCATTATTTTTCCTTTTTGCTGATAACATATTGCTTTCTGAATTCTCCCGGGGGCATACCGACATGCCGGGAGAACTGCTGGTTGAAATGACTCTGCGCGTCATAGCCCAGGCTGTAGGCAATCTCGGAGATCGACTGGTCTGTGTGGATCAGGAGCGTCTGTGCCTCTCCGATCCGCCTTTTCTGCAAATAGGTCATCGGAGCATATCCGCTCATGTCCTTGAAAACGTGTGCCAGATAATAGGTGCTCACATTCAGCTCGTCCGCGATCATCTGCAGGGTCAGAGGCTCCCGGAAATGGGCGTCTATATAACGTTTGACCCGGTTTCCCAGAACCGGTTCCTCCTCTTCGGATTCAATCAGAGGATGTTCCTGAATCTCTGCCAATGCAAGGGCCATCGTCAAAAAAGAGTGCATCAGGCCCTGACAGTAGGTAGCCGAACCGGCATAAGGCCCGGAGAGAAGCTGAAACATCATCTCGCACAGGCCCTTCATCTGCTCAAAAAGGACATCCGCGCGAAAGACACAGCCCTTGTCTGCCGGAAGCAGGGCGTTTACCGGGATACCGGGCATACGCAGCCCGCCGACGGCAACACACCAGGTTTCCACCTCGGCTCCTTCCCCTGCAACTTCGTCGTGGACGATATGCGGGTTATAGACCAGAAGATCTCCCTTCCTGACTGCATATTGTCTGTGATCGATCAGATAGTTGCTGCTGCCTTCCGTGATCAGGACAACCTCCGTATAATCCTCATGTGCGTGCATGATCCTGGGGTGGCGGCTCGCGTCCACACTCTGTCTGCTCACATACAAAAGCCTCGGTTTATTTTCCCCTGTAAAAATCTGTTTCGCATCATGCTTCACAAAACACTGAACCTGAAGCTTTCTTTCTTCTTTACCCATCATTGATTCCTTTTTTTCAATAATGTCTGGTCACTGATCTCTTTTCACTGATGTCTGTTCTTTAATATCTTACTGCAAAAATTCTGACTTTGATTCCGCTCTCCATGACAGTCATCATGGCGATTGTCAAGGACCTTTCAGCGTTTGTTGGACCGGCGCCAGATTTTCTGCTCTTCCGCTGCGCGGATCAGTTCATCCCGGAAATCCGGGTGGGCGATACTGACCAGCATCTCTGCCCTCTCCCAGGTGGTCCGTCCTGTCAGGTTGACCGCCCCGTATTCAGTGACCATGTAATAGCTCTGGCTGCGCGGGTTGGTGATGATCTCCCCGTTAAAATAGGGAACGACGCGGGAGCTTCTTACTCCTTTTTTATCTACGTGCGTAGAGGTCATGCAGATGAAAGCTTTGCCGCCGCGCGCCATTGCAGCCCCGGTCAGATAATCCAGCTGTCCGCCGGTTCCGCTGATATGCCGCAGGCCGGCGCTCTCCGCATTGACCTGTCCGTAGAGATCCACGGAAATACAGTTGTTGATGGAGATCATTTTGTGCTGTCTCGCGATCGTCTCTGCGGCGTTCACGTATTCCAGCGGCTCAATGATCACCCCGGGATTGCGGTCCACCCAGTCATAGAGCGCCTTGGAGCCGAATACAAGTCCAGTCACCCCCTTGCCGGAGCGGAAGGTCTTGCATTTGTTGGTAAGCTTGCCGGCTTTATAGAGCTCATAATATGCGTCTCCACACAGCTCTGTATGCATGCCCAGATCCCTGACATCCGATTTTGCCAGGATCGACCCGACCACATTGGGCAGAGAGCCTATTCCAAGCTGCAGCGTGGAGCCGTCTTCAATAAAGGGGATCAGGATCTCGGCCACCCTGACTTCCTCCGGTGAGGGCTCCGGAATCGGGAATTCCGGAAGAGGCGCATGCTCTCCCTCAACGATATAGTCTATCTCGGAGATATGGATACTCTCGTCAAATCCGCCCAGTATGTGGGGCAGATGCTCATTGACCTCCAGAATGACGATATCCGCCTTCTCGATGATCCCCTGGGCAATGCCGGCACCGCAGGACAGGTTAAAAAAACCGTGCCGGTCCATAGGCGCCACGCACATCATGGCGACATTGACCGTCAGGAAATGCCGGTAATAGGGCTCCAGATTCCGGAAGATCATGGGGATATAGTTGCACAGTCCCCGGTCACAGAGCTGTCTCTCATAAGAAGAGCAGTGCCAACTGTTGTAGCAGAAATGCTCCCTCTCCGGGTCCGACTCCACCGTCATAATCGGCCCAAAGCACAGGTTTCCCCTGATCTTTACGTCATAGAGCTCATCCCGTCGCTTTGCCAGTGCGGCATCCAGGAGCGTGGGAAAACAGACATTTGTCCCGTAGTCGACCCAGTCCCCGCTCTTTACGACCTGTACAGCTTCTTCCGGTGTCCTGCACTTTCTTTTATATTCCGCGTAAAAATCCATCTCTCTTCAGATGCCTCCTGCCCGAAATCCTGTCTTACCGGGCTGTTGTGGTTTTTGGCTGTCCGCCCCTGGATACGATCAGGCCATGCAGTCAGGGGAGATCTCCCACCGCGCGCTGAATATCCTCAAGCGTATCCGCAAAGACGATCCTGTCTCTTGCATCTTCTGCCATAAATTCGTAGTTCGTCATCCGGTCGAACATCCCCCGGAGCAGATCGTAGTATCCGTTTTTGTTATACAGGATACAGGGCTTTTTGTGCTTGCCCAGCGCCGCCATGACGATGACTTCTGAGATCTCGTCCAGGGTGCCGATCCCGCCGGGAAGGGCGATAAAGGCATCCCCCATCTCCATCATCAGGAGCCTGCGCTCTGCCATGGTCTCCGTGGGTATGGTCTTCGTGATCCCTTCATGAAGAAAGCCGTCATCGATAAAAAACTGCGGTTCGACGCCGATCACCTCGCCGCCGCTTTCCATGGCCGCATCGGCCAGCACACCCATCAGCCCTATGCCGGAGCCCCCGTAGATCAGGCGGTGTCCCGCCTCCGCAATCCATTTGCCAACCTCTGCTGCCGTCTCCCTGAAGACCGGTTCATTTCCTTCACGTGCTCCCAGATAAACTGTTATGTTCATAAATATAACCCGTCTGTTTCCTCTGTTGTACCAATGTTATATCAACCGCCCTCTCGTTTTTTCCGGAAAGGCAGTACATATCCGTCTCAGAAACATTATATCATGTGCGCGGGCTTTATCCACCTGTCTTCCCCTTCCAAAAGTATTCCCAAAGTATTCCCAAAGTATTCCCGAAAGTATTCCGCAAATATTCCGAAAGCATTCGCCGAAAAATATTCGGCAAAAGTATTCGGCCAAAAGTATCCGAAAAGGTTTGTACCGGCACAAACCTTTGTTTTCTGCTGACCGAAACTGTTTTATAATAGAATTCAGGATTCTTTTTAGGTCCTATATTTTCGCACTGTTTTTAACGAACTGATTTTTACATACTGTATTATTGTATATTTACATTTTCCGCCCGTTTCTGTCCCGCGGGAGGCATGTCCGGAAACGGGAAAGGATTGCAGGATCGCAGGGCTGCCTGCTATCACAGATCCGGGAGAATATTCGGCAGAAAGGAGCTGAACATGAAAATTGTTGTATTAGACGGCTACACGGAAAATCCTGGAGATCTGAGCTGGGAGGAACTTGCCGGACTTGGAGAACTGACCGTTTACGACAGGACTTCCTATGTGGAATCTCCGGTCATTGCCGAGAGAATCGGTGATGCCGAGATCGCTGTCACGAACAAAACACCGATCAGCGCGAAGACCATCGACCTTTGTCCCAATCTCAAGGCCATCGCAGTCCTCGCGACCGGCTACAATGTCACAGATTTCAAATATGCAGGAGAAAAGGGAATCCCGGTCATCAACGTCCCCACCTACGGAACCCAGATCGTTGGACAGTATGCCGTTTCCCTGCTCCTTGAGATCTGCTCTCACATCGGACATCACGACCGGACGGTCAAAGAGGGGAAATGGGAAAACAATATCGACTGGTGCTACTGGGATTACCCCCTGATCGAGCTCTCCGGAAAAACCGCCGGTGTCATCGGCCTGGGCCGGATCGGCAAAACCACGGCCAGGATCCTGGGAGCTATGGGCATGAAGGTGCTGGCCTACGATGCCTTTACATCGGAGGAAGGACGGAAATATGCCAAATATGTGGATCTCGACACACTCTATGCCAACTCGGATGTGATCTTCCTGCATTGTCCTCTTTTTGCCGATAATGAAAAAATGATCAACAGGGACAGTATCGCCAAAATGAAAAACGGCGTCATCATCATCAACAACAGCCGCGGCGGTCTGATCAACGAACAGGATCTTGCGGACGCCCTGAACACCGGAAAGGTCTATGCTGCCGGTCTCGATGTAGTTTCTACAGAGCCGATCAGGGGCGACAATCCCCTTCTCGAAGCAAGGAACTGCATCATCACCCCTCACATTTCCTGGGCGGCACAGGCAGCGAGACAGCGCATCATGGATATCACTGTTGATAATATCCGCGCCTTCATCAACGGCAATCCCGTCAATGTAGTCAACCTGTAAATCAGGCAGTACAAAGCCGGGCAGCCATTGACGGCAGCACCGGTTCTGCTCAGATTCAACCTGTAAAGCGGACAGTTCAAGGCAGGGCAGTCCATTGACGGCAGCACCGGCTCCGCTCAGATTCCTTATTTTCTTATTTTTTTAAAGAAAAGCCGTACAGCAGCTTCAGTTTCCGGAAGGGATGCGGCAATGACGTGAGGCACAATGATGAAAGCTTTCGGACATTTCTATCTGGATAAAGAAAAGGATATTATCATAAATCTTTTTATGGAGGGAGAGTCTCTCTCCTATGTGCTGCGGACCCCCAACCACGCAACCGGCAATCTGATCACAAATCTGGCCCGCCTCTGCGGCCTGCCGATCAGCTTTGACGAGAACAAACTCAAAGTGGTGCGGGGGGAGGTCCCCTGCTATATAGACGACTCCAACAGAGCCGTCTATATTCTGCGCCTGGGAGATACCAAGGTCGCCAATATCTATCCGGACGGAACGATCGAGCGCAAGGCCTCCATCCCGGCCATCGCCAAAACGCTGATGAGCCAGACCAAGAGTTACGGCCTGACTTCCTGGCAGACACTGGTCAAGACCTATATACCCAGGGATTACAAATTCCGCACAGATCTCCATACTCACATGAACGCCAATCTGGATCCGGATATACTGATCGCGCTGGGCATCCACCACCAGATCCGCTATCCTCTCTACTATATCAAAAAGCTCAAACTGCGCTGCACTCCCGAGCAGGAAAAACTCCTTGCCGAGCGCAGGGCCGTGAGCGCAAAGCGCTTTTCGGGTTCGCCCCTGCAGGGCAAATATCTGACCCGGAGGATCAACGACAATACCTTTATCAATTTTGCCGACTTTATTCTCGCCGATCCGGAAAATGCTGCTTATAACATTCCCAAAATACGCGCGTCCCTGGCAATCCTCAAGGACGGGCAGGCCGTTTTCTCCAATCTTGAAAAGGTCTACCTTTACCGCTATGTCTTCACCAAGGGACTTGCCGCGGAGGATCCGGTCAGCCTCAGGGATTATCGCACTGCCCCGGACAGGGAGATCGCCGAGGCACTGGCACAGATGGAAAGAGACCGGAAAAACCCGGTCTATGCCCGCTTTTCGCTGCTGCAGGACAAATTATTGTGGATCGCGCGCGGCTGCCGGAAACGGGGAATCTGCTACATGGAGATCTCCGACACCGGCCTGGTCAAGCCGGACCAGGCGGCAGCCCTGTTGGGACAGATCCACGCCTGCATGCCCGCCATCACAGAGGAGACCGGCGTGGTACTCCGCTTCCTGGCTTCTTTCCGCAGAATCCCCCTGACCATCGTCCGCGACCAGGTTGAACCCCAGCGGGTCGTACAGGACCAGGTCCGCACTCTGCGCGCCATCGCCTGTGACCCCTATGTCGCCGGATCAGATATCATCGGCGAGGAGATCAATGACATCCGCGATCTGCAGCCCCTGATCCGAGAGCTGGTATCCATCGCCGCAGACCATCCCGGTTTTGTCATCCGCATTCATGCGGGAGAAAACGATTCGCTCAAAAACAACGTTGCAGAGAGCCTGCGCTGTGTCAAAGAGGCGCTCGCCCCCGGCCAGGCCATGCCTGCCATGCGGATCGGCCACGGCCTCTATACCGCCAATCTCCACTCCCGACTGGGCCGGAAGCTGATCGAAGACCTGCGTGAATCCGGCGTTGTATTGGAATTCCAGCTGACTTCCAATGTCCGTCTCAATAATCTCAGCATTCTCCGTCATCATCCTCTCAGGCAGTATCTGGCCGACGGCATCAACTGCGTCCAGGGGACCGACGGCGGCGCCATCTACGGGACGGATTCCATCGACGAACAGCTTGCCCTTGAACGTATGCTGGACCTCTCCTATGAAGAGATGCTCGCCATGAGACAGGCGGAAGACAGGGTGCTTGCAGCCAGTCTGGAAACCTTTTCCCGCAAGCAGGAATCCTTTGCAGCTCTGTGCGGGCAGCGGACTCCGGAAGAGTATCTTGACCAGCAGATACAGAGAGAGCCCCTGCCGGAACAGACCCTCATGATCGGCCGCGGCCGCCTGGAGAGCGCTGACTGCCTGAAAGACCAGGTCCGCGAGATGCCTGTCGATAAGGTACCCGTCATCCTCCTTGGCGGAAGCTTTAACACCGACCGGCGTTCCACCCGCATGCAGGACTGGGCCGTCGACCTTGTACAGCGGATCGTAGAGGGCGCAGACCCGGACAAGGTCTTTTTTGTGATTGGCTACCGGATGCTTGCCTATGAAAAAGAGCTTGTCCGCCTCTGCGGCGGCAGATTTGAAATCTATGCTATGGTCCCCACGCAGCTGACAGAGGAGGAAGCGGCAAGGCTCAAAAAGAGCGGCGCCGGGATCCGCATCTCCATCGAATCGGTCGGCATGGGCCTCTACAAGAGCTATTCCTATGAAATCTTCAAGCGCAGACCCTCCGTGGTCGTGGGCCTTGACGGCAATTCCGCCGGCACCAACGTGATCCAGGAAGCCCGGAACGGCAAGCGGAAAGCCCGGATCTTCGTCAACCGCCACGCCACAAGTCTCTACTCCAAAGCACAGACCCTGCGCGGCTACGCAGCGATTTTTGAAAGTCCCGATGCGGCTGACCGCATTCTCGAAGCTGCCGGTGATGTGTGGAGAGAAATGACCGGCTCCCTTCCGACACATGGAGGTTGACTATAATTTACGACCGCGACATAAATATTTGCAAAATGACATCAGAACCCAGGTACGAAATCATCGATTCCCACCTGCATTTTCTGGACTTCACACAGGATTCGGACGGCCTTCCCTCATTGGTAAAGGCCATGTATGCGGCAGGTGTTTCCGAATCTGTTCTTTTCGGCATGCCCATGGTCAAAAAATGGGATTAGCCAGGACTCGCTCACGAGTCTTGCGTGCATATCCCACTACCGGATTCACGGGTATTACGCGATGAAGAATAAAAATTTCAGAATTCTTCAAGAAATCCTTCATAAACGCATCTTGAAACCAGGATCGGGTTATGATATCTTACTCTCGTCAGAACAGGGAACAGATGTGCCGCGATCAGGCACGGATGTCCGGATGATTCTGATCAATATAGTCGATAAAAGGGAGTAGCTGGACGGCAGAGATGCCGGAATCCAGGTGACCGCGGAAAATGGCTGTTATCAGACCGCAGGCAGACAGAAAAGCCGGGCAGAATGAGCAGGACCTTTTCCATGGAAACCGTACTCGTCAGGACGGGCGTTCAGCCCCGGGAGATTTAGACAGCAAGACTTTTCTCACATGGGTCACAAAGTGCGCCTGTGTGGTAAAAGTCTTTTTTGTCTGCAGAAATCCTCAAAGAAAGGAGAAAATTATGTTCACTCTTATGGCAATTATCATGTTTGTTTTGTTCCTGAAACTCATCGGCTTCGTCTTCGATGCCGGCATGCGCGTTTTCGGTTGGCTCCTGGGCGGTCTGGGATTTATTTTTTCCATTATTCTGGCAGTCACTGTGATCGGCTTTGTATTTGACCTGCTGCCCATCCTGCTGGTCATCGGTATTGTCACGATGGCCATGAAGCCCGCAAATTGAAAAACTGCAGGGCGTTAAAAAGAACAGACCGCGGAAGAGTGTCCTTCATGCTATAATAAAGCAGGATATAGTGGCAAAGCCGGACAAATGACTGACTGACAGAAAAGGAAACACAGGATGCCACAGGGCCCTGCGAACACGCAGATGAAAATCTGACAGGAAAATCCGGAGGTAAACTGACATGATGAAAAGAATTGGTCTGATGGCAGTCGGGATCACAGCCGGTCTGATCCTCACGGCGGTCCTTCTTGAACAGGAGCGAAAAGAGGCAGAGCAGGCTTCCGGAAACGCGGAAAGAAAAGACGGATTATTTGCGGAGATCCACGGCAGCACAGTAAAAATGTACACGGTAAAGGACGGCAGATTCTGCGGATACTCAGAGACGAAAACCTTCGACAGCCCCGACAAGGCTATGGAATGGGTCGCCAAAGAGACTGATGCCAAGATGATCATCTCAGACACTTAAGACAATACCCGCATCCCTGCCGAAATCTTTTATCATAGTCTTTTATCGGAATCTTCTATAGCTTATATTTTTATATTTTAACAGGGGAAGAAATCTATGAACAAAATCAAAAAAGATGCCGCCAGGGAATTCCGTAAATTGTCAAAAAAGGAACAGGAGCGGATCAACAACCTCAAGCGCATTCCGGTTCCTGCCCCGGGTACGGTATTTGACAAAAAGAAAAATGCCCCCCGGAAAAAGAAATGGGACGAAGAAGACAATAATTACTGACAGTGACTTACCATGAAGATCGAGAAATTTTGTATTCTGTACAGTATTATAAGGGGGCAACCCGAGAGAACGGAATCTGTCCCGGGATCAGCCCAGCCGCATACACAGGATTATCCTCCAGCGGTCCTCACGGATCATCGTCTTCTCCATGGATGAGACGAGCCCCTTCCGGAAGCCTTCAGCTCCGCCAGAAATGTGTTCAGCTGATCGGCCAGCTGCGGATACCGGGTTTTCGGGGACACCGCCATGCCGCACTCTGTTTCCCCGATGGGTTCCTTTAGCATACGGTATTGATCGGGTTTTTCCTCCAGGGCCGCCTTCAAAGACTCCTGCGCATGAACAAAGGCATCAATCTGCCCGTGGTCCAAGGCAATGAGCATGTCATTGATGCCGGCAAACTGCTTCTCCTTTCCTGCCGCATCCCGCCAACAATACCGCGCAAAGCAACAGAAGCACAGGCAGGAACGCTTTCCTTACCTTCATTGCAAGTCTCCCCTTTTTCCATATCTTTCAGCCCATTGCGACGGGCGTCCCCACTTCGATCAGGTTGCCGTCGGGATCATAGAAGCGGACCACCTTCTGCCCCCAGCTGTGAGTCATCAGCCTGTTTACATACTGCACCTCCGGGAACACTTTCTCCAGGCGTTCCACAAAGCCCTCGAGATCGGATTCCTCAAAATACAGTTCGCAGGAATTGTTCTCGGGAACAATCTCCCTGCCCAGGAACTTTCTCCAGATCTTCTCATCCTGCAGAACAAGACCCTCTGAGAGGATCATGTTTCCGTCGTTATCCAGCACAAGTTCCAGGCCGAACAGGTCATGGTAAAACTGCCTGGACCGCTCGATGTCCTTGACCACGATCAGTATATTCTTCAGCTTCATAAGTGACTTCTCCGGCGTTTTTCTCTTTCTTTCAGTATTCCCCTGTTTACAGGTGATTCCGTTCACGTATTCGAATGGGACGATCTAAAGCAGCCTTTATTTTTTTCGCAGTAAGGCCAAAGCCGCATAGTGCAGAACTTCGAAGCTCTCAGGCGCGCTCTCCTCAAGAAGCCTTCTGTGCTCCGCATCCCACCTCTGCAGTTCCTCCTCTGACAGGGATGCGCCGACACCTCTGCAGGCCTTCATTCTCCCGTGCCAGGTTTCCCTGGTAAAGGGAACCATCAGATCGTATTCCTCATGCTCCAGCATTTCAAAATAGTCATAAACAGCTTCAGGAATCCATATGAGATGCCTGGTCTCACCGGCACCGGACCAGTGCGGGCTGTATTTGAGGACCAGTTCCTCGCTTTTTCCTGCGATCTCGTCCTCAAAGGGAAGCCAGGCCATATACAGGATCAGCAGCTTCCCATCCTCTTTTAGAAGATCTGCCAGCCTGGGCATCAGGCGGGCATGGTCAAAATACCAGAAGCACTGGCAGGCAGTGATCACATCAAAACTCCCCGCCGGAAAGTCAATCTGCTCAGCAGGTACTGCCAGAAAGGTGATGTCCATATTGCCGGCCTGCGCCAGCCGCTCCGCCTCCCTGATCTGTTCCGGCGAAATATCCGTGCCTGTCCATTTCGCGCCAAAACGGTACAGATTGCGCGGCAGCACTCCAGTTCCGGTTCCCAGATCAAGCACCTTCTGTCCGGATACGCACAGGCCCCTGTCAATGATCTTCTGATAGAACTCATCGGGGTAAATATCCCTGTATCTGGCGTATTCTTTTGATGTTCTGCCCCAGTCAAATGCCTTTCCTGCATCGATACTGTTGTTTCTTATTTCCATGAGTGTTGACCTCTCAGAATGCTCTCAGAATGGACTCGGGATCAAAATGATCGTAATGCGCATGGGTAATGCAGATCAGATCTGCGTCATGTGTTTCCGCACTGATCTGGAAGGGGTCAAAATAGACCACTTTGGATCCCTCGATCCTGATGCTGCTCTGTGTGTTCACCTGAATATGATCGTAACTCATTTCTGATTTCCTCTTTCATGCATTTTCATGGGTTTCTCCGGTCATCCGGGAAACTTGCATGGCCTTCTGCTCCTTGAACGCCTCTGCCCCTTCGAGAATAAAAAACACAAAGAACTTATTTCTTCCTGATTGGATGCCTGATCACCGTTTTCAATTTCTCCGG
>DGRU01000220.1:19566-20726 GCA_002390025.1 Lachnospiraceae bacterium UBA4380 | reverse complement strand
TTTGATTCCTGCCTTCGTTTCCTCAAGGAAGATCCGTGGGAGAGACTGCGCAAGCTCAAAGCCGGCTTCAAGAAGACCAAACTCCAGATGCTGCTCCGCGGCCAGAACCTTCTGGGTTACAGCCACTATGCAGACGATGTTGTCGAGTATTTCGTACAGAAATCCATTGCCAACGGCATCGACATCATCCGTATCTTTGACTGCCTGAACGACCTTCGCAACCTTGAGACTTCCGTCAAGGCCTGCAAGAAAGAGGGCGGCCACGCCCAGATCGCTCTGTCCTACACCATCGGTTCCGCTTATAACGAGCAGTACTGGATGAACATTGCCAAGGATATCGAGAACATGGGCGCCGACTCCATCTGCATCAAGGATATGGCAGGCCTCCTCGTTCCCTATGAAGCCGAGAAGCTGATCCGCGCACTCAAGTCCGCGACTTCTCTTCCCATCGATCTTCACACCCACTACACCTCCGGCTGCGGTTCCATGACCTACATGAAGGCTGCAGAGGCAGGCGTAGACATCATCGACTGCGCGATCAGCCCCTTCGCTCTGGGTACTTCCCAGCCCGCGACAGAGGTTATGGTCGGTGCCTTCCAGGGCACTCCTTATGACACCGGCCTTTCCCAGGCTGCCCTCAAGGAGATCGCTGACTACTTCACACCTTATCGTGAAGAGTGCCTGGAAAGCGGACTGCTCAGCACCAAGGTTCTGGGCGTCAACATCCGTACTCTGCTGTATCAGGTTCCCGGCGGCATGCTTTCCAACATGGTCAGCCAGCTGAAAGAGCAGGGTGCCAGCGACCGTCTGACAGAGGTTCTCGAGGAAGTTCCGCGTGTGCGTGAAGACCTCGGTCAGCCGCCTCTCGTTACTCCTTCTTCCCAGATTGTCGGTACACAGGCCGTCATGAACGTCCTGATGGGAGAGCGCTACAAAGTCTCCTCCGCACAGACCAAGGATCTGGTCAGCGGCCACTATGGACGCACCACCCTTCCCATCAAGGAAGAGGTCCGCAAGAAGATCATCGGCGACCAGGAGCCTATCACCTGCCGTCCTGCAGATCTGATCGAGCCCCAGCTTCCCAAGTTTGAGAAGGAAGTTGCCCAGTGGAAGCAGCAGGATGAGGACGTTCTGTCCTATGCTCTGTTCCCTCAGGTAGC
>DGRU01000220.1:18011-19457 GCA_002390025.1 Lachnospiraceae bacterium UBA4380 | reverse complement strand
CCAAGGCTGACACCAAGAACGGTGCTTATCCCGCATAAGGAAGGATCGATCCGCTGATCATTCTCATGATCACTTATGGTTATCCTTTCACAGACTGACATACTTACAGGCCCGCCGCATAAAATGCGGCCGGGCCTGTTTTTTTACTCTTCCAAACAGATAAAGTTTCACTTTTTTCTATTCTTTTTGCCCCTAATCTGGTATGATAAATAAGTGTTTTTTATTGCAAGAAGATTATATATTTGCTGCTATTTTTCATCGGAAATCAGTCACCAGGGGTGGTTAATATAAGATGAAACGATTAAATGCTGTAGATACGCTCGTCGAGACAGAGCGTTCATTTGATGAGATATCCGGTTTTCGCGTGCGCCCGGGCAACTGTCTGCTCAATGGGGCCACGAGACTTACAGGGGGCGTGAATTTTACGATCTATTCCCAGCATGCCACCTCCTGTGAACTGCTGCTGTTCAGGCGCAAGGCGGAGGTCCCCTATGCGATCATCCGTATTCCCGAGCGCTACCGCACCGGCGGAATCTATTCGATCTTTGTTTATCAGCTCAATATTGAAGAGTTTGAATACTGTTACCGCTTCAACGGCCCGAACGATCCTTCCAGGGGCCTTATTTTTGACCGCAAAAAGCTGATCCTGGACCCCTATGCAAAGGCGGTCACCGGACAGCGCGCCTGGGGCGCGGCCAAGCAGTCGGGTGCCTATCACGCCCGTGTCGTCAAAGACAATTTCGTCTGGAAAAAGGCGGATTTTCCCCGCACAAAGATGGAGGACACCATCATCTATGAGATGCACGTGCGCGGCTTCACCCGCCACAGATCCTCCGGCGTCCGTTATCCCGGCACCTTTGCCGGCATTATTGAAAAAATCCCCCATCTCAAGAGCCTGGGCATCACAGCCGTCGAGCTCATGCCTGTATTTGAGTTCGATGAGACCATCAATGCCCGCACCCACAACGGAAAGCGGCTTCTGGAATACTGGGGCTATAATACGGTGGCTTTTTTTGCCCCCAATACAGCCTATACAGCCTCTATCGAATATAACGAGGAGGGGTCCGAGCTCAAGAAACTGATCCAGCTGCTCAAGGAGAGCAAGATCGAGGTCATCCTGGACGTCGTGTTCAACCACACGGCGGAGGGAGACAGCAAAGGTCCCTTCATGTGCTTCAAGGGCGTGGACAACAGCGTCTACTATATGCTCACCCCGGGCGGAGAGTACTACAATTTCAGCGGCTGCGGCAATACCTTCAACTGCAATCACCCTGTGGTCATCCGCTATATCGTGGACTGTCTCAGGCACTGGGTGACCCAGTACCATGTGGACGGCTTCCGTTTCGACCTTGCCAGTATCCTGGGCAGGAATCTCAAGGGTGTGCCCATGGGGGATCCGCCGCTTCTGCGCGCCATCTCAGAGGACCCGGTCCTGGCGGAGACCAA
>DGRU01000220.1:0-17876 GCA_002390025.1 Lachnospiraceae bacterium UBA4380 | reverse complement strand
GAGTGGAACGGCCGCTACCGCGACTCCCTGCGGGATTTCCTCAAGGGCAACTACTGGAATGCCGCCGAGACGGCAGACAGGATCATGGGTTCTCCGGACCTGTACAGCGACGGATACAACGGTTTCCGTTCCTCTGTCAATTTCATCACCTGTCACGACGGATTTACCCTCTACGACCTGTTTTCCTACAACCACAAGCACAACGAGGCCAACGGCTGGAACAACGCCGACGGCGCCAACGACAACCGCAGCTGGAACTGCGGCGTAGAAGGCCCCACGGATGATCCCGTCATCCGTCAGCTCCGCATGAAAATGATGCGCAATGCCATCACAGTCCTGATGTGCAGCCGCGGCACGCCGATGATCCTTGCCGGCGATGAGTTCGGCAACACGCAGTACGGCAACAACAACTGTTACTGTCAGGACAATGAAGTGTCCTGGCTCAACTGGGACTACCTGCGCATGAACAGGGACTTCTTCCGGTTTTATAAAAATGTGATTGCCTTCCGCAAAAAACATCCCGTGATCTCAAGACCTCTGGGCCCCGCCGCCTGCGGTCTGCCGGATGTCATTGCGTGCGGCGCAAACCCCGATGACCACGTGATCGGCCGCTCCAACCAGGTGCTGGGCATCCTGTTCGCGGGCCGGGCCGAGGACGCGGCGGGAGATGACGTCGTCTATATGGCCATCAATGCCTACTGGGAGCCCGTCGAGATCCGCCTTCCGGCCCTCCGCGCAGGCCTTTCCTGGGGCATCAATATCAACACGGACGCCGACGACAATGTCTTTTTCCACAAGCAGGCGGTCTTCCTCAAGAGCCCGCTCTTCCTGCTCAAGGAGCGCAGCGTCGCGGTATTCACACTGTTTCATCAATAAGATTCAGCAATAACAATCAACAATAATATTCATCAATAGAATTCATCAATAAGGTTCAAAATAAGAATTCAGAAATAAGAATCAGCAATTTGATTCCTTAATAAGATTCATCGATAAGAGTCATCAGGAGAATAATACATGAGTGGAACAACCATTTTGATCGTTGATGACGAACAGCGCATGCGCAAGCTCCTCCGTGACTATATGATCCGCGAGGGATACAAGGTCCTGGAGGCTGCAGACGGCAGACAGGCGCTTGATATTTTCAATAATGAGGGAAATAACATCTCCCTGATCATCCTGGATGTCATGATGCCCGAGATGGACGGCTGGCAGGTGTGCGCACAGATCCGCAAAAGCTCCAGGGTCCCCATCATCATGCTGACCGCAAAGAGCGATGAGCGGGATGAGCTGCGCGGCTTCGAGCTGGGCGTGGATGAATACGTGACCAAGCCCTTCAGCCCCAGAACCCTCTCTGCCCGTGTCAACGCGATCCTCCGCCGCACTATGGGCACAGCGGCGGACAAGACCCTGGAAGCGGGCGGGATCGTGATGGACAAATCCGCCCACATCGTCACCATCGACGGAAATCCGGTCGACCTCAGCTTCAAGGAATTTGAGCTGCTGCAGTATTTCATGGAGAACAACGGCATCGCGCTCTCCCGCGAGCGGATCCTCAACAGTGTCTGGAACTATGACTATTACGGTGACGCGCGCACCATTGATACGCATGTCAAAAAGCTCCGCTCCAAACTCGGTGACAAGGCAGCCCTCATCAAGACAGTCTGGGGGATCGGTTATAAGTTTGAGGCATAGTCCACAGGAGTTTTTTTGGAAAAGAATCTTGAAAACGCAGAGCAGACACGACCTCTGATCTCTCTGCGCACTATTTTCGGAGTCCTCTTTTTCCTGCTGATGATCGGAACGATCCTTCTCAGCTTCCTGGTCAATACGCTGTTTCTGGAGCGCTATTACCTGGAGGACAGGAAGAGGGCTCTGATCGGGGTCTACGACGAGCTGCAGGAAGCGTCTGTCCTCCAGCTTCTGACAACGGATGATTTCGACGTCTCTCTGCGAGAATCGCTCAGGCAGGGCAATATGAGCCTTCTGGTCATGGATTCCAACACCAGCACGGTCAAGGTCTGGTCGGCGGATGAGATGCTGATGGAAGAGCGCCTCTATGCCAATATTTTCGGCATGACGCCTGTCCTGACATCGGACCAGAGCGGGTCCCTTGACAAATACGACAACGATGTCCAGACAGACCGCGAGGATATTTACGGAGAGGGCCTCGAAGAAGAAAACGAAGACGACGAAGCAATCGATGATCCTCTCTATTATGCAGAATTTGTGATCACGCAGATTCTGGAAGAGGAACAGCCATACACGATCAACGTTGTCCTGGACCGGCGCGCCCGCTCCAGGAGCATTGAAATGTGGGGGCCGCTCGGTGAGAGCAGCTTCTTTTTGTTGCGTACACCCCTGGAAGATATCCGCAGCAGTGCAGCCGCGGCCAACCGCTTTTTCGGGTATGTGGGCGTAGTGCTGGCCGTGATCGGCACCTTCCTCGCCGTGTGGCTGTCCCGAAGGATCACAGAGCCCCTGCGGCAGCTGACCGATATTTCCGTCCGGATGAAGGAGCTGGATTTCAGCGCCAAATATGACGGCAAAAACCACACCGAGCTGGATATTCTGGGAAGGAACATGAATGAGCTGTCCCAGAAGCTGGAGGAGACCATTTCCGCCCTGCGCACGGCCAACAACGACCTGCAGAGGGATCTGGACCGCCGCAACCGCCAGGAGGAGATGCGCCAGGAATTCCTGTCCAATGTCACCCACGAGCTCAAGACTCCGATCGCCCTGATCCGGGGCTACGCCGAGGGTCTTCAGGACGGGATCGCGGACGATCCGGAGAGCCGCTCCTTCTACCTGGACACTATCGTCGAAGAATCCGACAAGATGAACGTCATCGTCCAGAAGGTCCTGCAGCTCAATCAGCTCGAATTCGGAGACAATTCCGTCGCCATGGAGCGCTTCGACATTGTCGATATGATCCGAAATTACCTGGACAGCGCCTCCATTCTGGCCCGTCAGGAGGATGTAAAGCTGCAGTTTGACCGCAGGTCCCCTCTCTATGTCTGGGGCGATCCCTTTATGATCCAGGAAGTATTCCAGAACTATTACAGCAATGCCCTGCACCACGTGGAGCCGCGCAGCCAGTCGGGCTCCGCGCCGGAAAAGGTCATCGACATACGCTGTGATGAAACAGGCGGCAAGGCCCGCATCACTGTCTTCAACACCGGCAAGCCCATCCCCGAGGAGTCCCTGCCCCATATCTGGGAGAAATTCTACAAGGTGGACAAGGCCAGGACGCGCGCATACGGCGGCTCCGGCGTAGGCCTCTCCATCGTCAAGGCGATCATGCAGCTCCACCATCAGGCTTACGGGGCTGAAAACTATGATAACGGTGTCGCTTTCTGGTTTGAACTCGACACACAGGCCACACAGGCTCCGCAGGCCGGTCTGGATACCCAGGCTGCGCAGACTTCCCCGAACGCGGACGTATCCGGTGCCGGAGAAAAGGCTTAAAAGATGCTGTTGATTCCCGGCGGCTTCAGCAGGAGGAAAATACATGGTAGCGATCATTGATTACGATGCAGGTAATATCAAAAGTGTAGAAAATGCAGTCCGTTTCCTCGGCCACGAGGTCACAGTGACATCGAAGGCGGAAGAGATCCTTTCCGCGGACCATATCATCCTTCCGGGCGTAGGCGCTTTCGGCGATGCGATGAAGCGTCTTCGGCAGGCAGGCCTCGAGGAGACCATCCGCCAGGCCGTGGACAGAGAGATTCCCTTCCTTGGAATCTGCCTGGGACTGCAGCTGATCTTTGAGGAGAGCGAAGAGAGCCCCGGCGTGAAGGGCCTCTGCCTCCTTCCCGGCAAGATCCGCCGCATTCCCGAGGGCGGCGGCAGGAAGGTCCCCCAGATCGGCTGGAACGACCTGTCCTTCCCCCGCAGCAGCCGCCTCTTCGCAGGCATCCCGGAAGGCAGCTATGTCTATTTCGTGCATTCCTACTACCTGGAGGCGGGCGACCCCGCCGACGTGGCAGCCCGCACGGAATACGGCGTCAGCATTGATGCCGCCGTCGAGCACGGCAGACTCTTTGCCTGCCAGTTCCATCCCGAAAAGAGTGAGCGGATCGGTATGCAGATCCTGGAGAATTTCCTGAAGCTGTCTTAACTCCCGCCAGAATCCGCCCGTTTGAAGCTGATCATACTCCCGGCAGGATCCGCCCGCATGAGGCTGGTAATACTCCCGGCAGGATCCGCCCGCATGAGGCTGGTAATACTCCCGGCAGGATCCGCCCGTACACGGCAGGACAAGATAATCTGCCGGGATGCCATTTTGTAACAAAAAACACATTTGTGTGATCATGGAGATAAAATATGCTGACAAAGAGAATCATTCCCTGCCTCGATGTAAACAGGGGCCGGGTCGTCAAGGGGATCAATTTTGTTTCCCTGCGTGATGCAGGCGACCCTGTCGAAGCGGGCGAGGCCTATTCCAAGGCCGGTGCCGACGAGCTTGTTTTCCTCGATATCACAGCGACCAGCGACGCGCGTGCCACCGTCGCAGACATGGTCCGCAGAGTCGCCGAGCGTGTATTTATACCCTTTACCGTGGGCGGCGGTATCCGCACGACCGATGATATGCGCGCGATTTTGCGCGAAGGCGCGGACAAAATCTCCATCAATTCTGCCGCGATCAACCGCCCTGAGCTCATCGCAGAGGGTGCGGAGCGCTTCGGCAGCCAGTGCATTGTCGTGGCCATCGACGCCCGCCGCAGGCCTTCCGGCGAGGGCTGGACCATCTACCGCAGCGGCGGCAGGATCGATACCGGGATCGACGCCGTTGAGTGGGCTATCCGGGCCGAAAAGCTGGGCGCAGGCGAGATCCTCCTGACCAGCATGGACGGAGACGGTACAAAGAACGGCTATGACCTCGAGCTCACGCGCGCCATCTCGGATGCTGTTCGTATCCCGGTCATCGCCTCCGGAGGCGCGGGAACCTTCGAGCATTTCTACGAAGCCCTGACGGAAGGCGGCGCAGACGCAGCCCTCGCGGCCTCCCTGTTCCATTTCAAGGAACTCGAGATCCGCCAGGTGAAGGAATACCTCCACGAGCGCGGCATCCCCGTGCGTCTGTAAGCTCCTGCAGGTGGTTTTTCTTATTTTGATTGATCTTTTTATAAATATATAAATGCTGATCAGAGAAAGGAATGTATCATGTCTATTGTTGAAAAATGGCGGAAAATGCGCAAATCATCCTCTGTGACAGAAGAGACTCCTGCAGAAGAAACCCCTGCAGTTGAAACTCCCGAGGCACAGGCCGCAGCGGAGACCCCTGCTGAGGAAACTGTTGTGGAAGCCCCTGCAGAGGAAGCTGCCGCAGCAGAAACTCCCGGGGCAAAGGCCGCAGCGAAGATTGTGGAAGCCCCTGCAGAGGAAGCTGCCGCATCAGAAACTCCCGAGGAAGAGACACCTGCTCAGGATATCGTCGAAGAAGTCCTGGCGGAAGAAGTTTCCGCCGAGGAGACTCCTCTTGTAGAAGAGGCAGTCGCGGAAGAAGCCCCCGTTGAAGAAGCTCCTGTCGAGGAAGAGGCAGCCACTGAAGAAGCCCCCGCCGAAGAAATCGCCGCAGAAGTCCCCGCTGAGGAAGCTCCTGCCGAGGAAATCGCTGCAGAGGCAGCGGCGGACGAAGCCCCCGCCGAAGAAATCGCTGCAGAGGCAGCAGCGGAAGAGAAGGTCCTCACCGGTCTGGATGCCCTGGAGCCCGCGGATGTTTTCAGGTTCTTCAGAGAGATCTCCGCGATCCCTCACGGTTCCTTCCATACGGCTGCGATCAGCAGCTATCTGGAAGACTTCGCAAAAAGTCATGATTTTTCCTATATCCGCGATGACCTGGGCAATGTCATCATCTCCAAACCCGCATCGGCGGGCTGTGAGAGCGCTGCCCCGATCGCGCTGCAGGGCCATATCGATATGGTCTGCGAGAAAGAAGCCTCCAATCCCATCGACATGGAGAAAGAGGCCATCACCCTCCGGACAGACGGTGAGTGGCTCAGTGCCGACCGCACAACCCTGGGCGGTGACGACGGGATCGCCGTAGCCATGATGCTGGCCCTCCTGGATGATGCTTCCATCACCTGCCCGCCCCTGGAGTGTGTTTTCACAGTGGACGAGGAAGTCGGCCTTCTGGGTGCCTACGGACTGGATCTGTCCTCCCTCAGGAGCCGCAGGATGATCAATCTCGATTCCGAGGATGAAGGTGTAATCACAGCCTCCTGCGCCGGCGGCGCGGAAGTCATCTGCACCCTTTCCGGAAAACGCCGTGAGAAAAACGGCGAGATCCTGGAGATCAGGATCGAAGGTCTCCGCGGTGGTCACTCCGGCGAAAGGATCAACTGCGGAAGAGCCAATGCGGACCTTCTGATGGCCCGCCTTCTCTGCAGACTGCAGGAGAAGGGCAAGTTCTGCATCATCGGCTTCAACGGCGGCAACCGCGACAATGCCATTCCCCGCGAGTGCAGGGCAGAGATCATTTTTACAGGCAAATTCAGCCGCAGTGAGATCAAAGAGGCTGTCGCCTCCTTTGCCGATGACATCGCAAAGGAATACAGCGTGACAGATCCCGATATCCACGTGAGCGCCAAATGGCCCAACAAGGGCAGAAAGGCTCTGCACATTGCCTTCGGCCGCAAGGACAGCCGCCGCATGATCCGGCTCCTCATGGCCTTCCCCAACGGCGTGATCGAGTACTCCCCCCTCTACAAGGATGTACCCCAGACCTCCCTCAGCATGGGAATCGTCAAGACCATGGCGGACGGCATCTGTATCCACTCCATGGTCCGCAGCAGCATCAATTCCCAGAAGCAGATGATGCTCGACAGGATCGCCTGCATCGCGGAGGAATTCGATGCATCTATTGATATCAAAGGAACCTATCCCGCCTGGGAACTGATCGAAAAATCCGACTTCCGCGATCTTGCCGCAGAGGTCTATGAGAAGCTGACCGGCATTAAACCCGTCGTCTGCGTCATCCACGGCGGCCTTGAGTGCGGACTTTTAGCAGCAAAGGTCCCCGGTCTTGACTGCATTTCCATCGGCCCCGACATGGAGGAAGTGCACACGCCCGCAGAGCGGCTCAATATCCCCTCCAGCAAGCGGACTTATGACTACCTCAAGGTTCTTCTTGCAGCCTGTGCGGAAGCCTGATGAGAAAACCGAATGAAGAAGCCTGTTAAAAAAACTGATGAGAATGTCTGATAAAAAACACTGATCAGGAAGCCCCGGGAGAAAGCCTGAAGAAGGGCAGCGACGAAAGGACAGGGTAAGATGGCAGCGATCAGCGGCGACTGGCTGGAGGCTCTCCGGCCGGAGTTTTCCAAACAATATTACAGAGATCTCTTTGCCTTTGTGCAGAATGAGTACAAAACCTACACGGTCTATCCGCCCGCGCAGGATCTCTTCAATGCCCTGCACGAGACACCGCTCTCCAATGTGCGCGTTGTCATCCTGGGGCAGGACCCCTATCACGGAGAGGGGCAGGCACACGGCATGTGCTTCTCCGTCCGCCCGGGCTGCCCTGCGCCGCCGTCCCTGGTCAATATCTTCAATGAACTCCACGATGACCTCGGCTGCTATGTGCCCGACAACGGCTACCTGGTCAAATGGGCCAGACAGGGCGTGCTCCTTCTCAATACCGTCCTGACGGTCCGTGCCCACCAGGCCAATTCCCACCGGGGACACGGCTGGGAGAAGTTCACGGACGCGATCCTGCAGGCTGTGGACGCCCAGAACAGGCCGATCGTCTACATGCTCTGGGGAACACCGGCCCAGACCAAGGCGGCAATGCTGCACAACTCCCGCCATCTGATCCTGAAGGCACCGCATCCAAGCCCCTTATCCGCTTACCGGGGATTCTTCGGCTGCAGACACTTCAGCAAATGCAACGCCTTTCTTGAGAAAAACGGCGCACAGCCCATTGACTGGCAGATTGAGAATCTGGGACACTGATGAGTCTTTGAGGACGGTTCTCAATGACTCATTTTATGGAAAGCAGTGTGGGTTTTGAGGACGGCTCTGAAAACTGATTTTAAAGAAGACAGGGGATGGTTCTCGCAAGGCAAGCGAGGGACCATCCCCCTGCCTGTCTTATGACAGCTGATTTCCAAAAAGGCTTACGGAGGCTTACATAAAAACTGTCTGCAAAACATGTCCGCCCTGCGGCAGGCAGGCTGTAAACAAACAAAGCATTTCCTCTGTATCGGAAAGGATTAGACATGACAAATTACAACGAAGACAATCACACAGAACAGAATAGCACCGATCTGTTTTCGAGCGAAAACACACAGAGCATGTTGGATTTTGACTATTCATCGTCGCTAAATAAGGACTACAGTAAAGGTCTGGAACAGACCATTTTTGTTGATGACACGGATCCGGACCCGGCTGAAAGCCCGGACCGGTCGGATCTGCCGGCTTCGTCATGGGACACCGGCAGCATGGGCTCCATCTCTGATTACCTGAACATTGACAAGCCTCTGGAACCATCGGACCAGGCCGCCGGCCTGTCCGGAACGGTGTCATGGGGGACTGATGATATTGAGGAAGAGAGCAGTCCTGTCCCTGCGGAGAGTATGCCGGGGTCACCAGAGGTGGATGGATTCCGGGAGTGGACCGCCCCCAAATATGAGACCGGGCACAGACAGGGATCTCTCAACCCCTTACACAGGCAGGGATCTCTTCATCCGTCAGAGCCTTTTCCGTCAGAATCTTTTCCGTCAGAGCCTTCGACACCCGCCACACCTCCGACGCCCCCGACACCTCCGACGCCCCCGACACCTCCGACGCCTCCGACACCTCCGACGCCTTCATGGCAGAGCGGCGGCATGTCCGGACAGGAGACCGGAAAGCGCCCTGGCGGGAAGGGAAAAAAGCCGGTACTGCTCTGGGTCATCGCCGCAGTGCTGGCTGCCGCTGTTCTCGTTACCGTTCTTAACAGCGAATCCCGGACACAGTATCACATAGGCGGAGAAGAGGCGGAACAGACAGAGTCCGGGGACGAACACACAGAAGAGAATGAACCCGACGGAGAACAGGAGGAAGCATCAGACGACTCGGAGGATGATTTCTGGAATAAGAAGGGCAGGCATCTGGTCAGCGATGGATATGCTGATTTCTATACGCCAAAGTGTATTACCACCGAGCCCATGTATTTTGATAACGAATATGTTGAAGCATGCGTCGTTGATCCCGGGTCATTCATCGGGACGCCGTCCGATCCGGTTCTGCCGAAAAACGATTTCAGTTCTTCTTTAAGTGAAACGAGGTATATAATCGATTATTATTCAGGCGAGACTTTTATGAGTATGGGCTTTGCCTTTTCTTATGTAAGTCCTGATACTGAGTATGATGAAACCATGGATCTGACAAACATGGATATTTTGAGCCTTCCTGCATATGCAGATCAGGATCTGTTTTTTGAGAGGCTCAGGGCTTCCTACGAGAAAGAAGCTTCAGAATCAGTGCTTGACACCTTTGGGGATTTAAAGTCAAGTGACATTAAGAGTGCAGATGTGTCCGGCCACAAAGTGTCCTATATGGAAACCACATTCAAAGGGTATGACGGCACGGAAGTATTTGATGTCGTTGCCTTGGAGGAAAGACCGGAGGGGTATGGTTTCGCTTCCGCCTACAGATGCCCGAAAAGCGAACTGTCAAACGGGGAAGATGCTCTGAAAAAGATCTATGAAATGCTGACTTTTTACACGGAAGATCAGATTCCTGATATCGATGCAGCGATCGGATTCTGGCCTGAATCGAGAATCTACAATCCTGACAACAGCCGGTCCGTCCTGATCAATGTGTCGGATTTCATAGAATCCGGATCAACTTTCCAGAATGAAAAAAGCGATGTCTCTTTCTATGGCGGAGACTATGAAAACGGAGAAGTCAATCTTACTATAAGATATTCAAATTCCTTTAAATTACTTGAAGACAAGAGTTTTGATGATCACATCAAAGAGACTTTACAAGACATGGAAGACTATGATTATAAGGATGTTAAAGAGCATTCCAGAAAGGAATTTAAGTTTGACGGGTGTGATGTCCACTATTTTTCCTACGATTACGTAATGGACTTCTCTGAACCCTGGGATTACAGGGTTCACAACTGGGTGATCGAGACTCCCGAGGGCGAGGAGATCTCTCTTGATATGACCTATGAAATCACAATCCCTGACGATCCTGATCCCGAAGAATTCCTCAGGCAGCACATCACCCTGGAGAAATGAGTATTGACGAAATTCGTATCCGTGTATACAATATTCCAGTATATTTTATTTGTTACTGATCCTGCAGACAGTTCCGGTCGAAAGAACGATCATAATCCAAAGACAGTTATAACCGGAAGATCAGTCCGGTCGAAAGACTGTTCTTATCGGGAGATCAATCCGGTCGAAGACCGATTATAGTCGATTGATCGATTCTGATTGAAAAAACCGATTCTGATCGAGAGACCGATTCTGGCAGAAAGATCAATACGCAGCAATAGAGCGAGGAAGATCCATGAAAAAAATACCTTATGTGACAAAAGAGAAAGCCGAGGAGATCGCGCAGCAGTTCCCCACCCCCTTTTATCTCTACGATGAAAAAGGCATCCGCGACAATGCGCAGGCCGTAAAGGAGGCTTTTGCCTGGAATCCCGGATTCCGTGAATATTTTGCCGTCAAGGCGACTCCCAATCCCTATATCATGGACATCTTCCGCGATTACGGATTCGGTTTTGACTGCTCCTCCATGACGGAGCTGATGCTCTCCAACGCGGTCGGCGCAAGGGGACATGAGATCATGTTCTCCTCCAACGACACCCCGGCGGAAGAGTATGCCTATGCCGCAAAGCTGGGCGCGGTCATCAACCTGGATGACATCACACATATTCCCTTCCTGGAGAAGATCCTGGACGGCAAGTTCCCGGAGACTATGTCCCTGCGCTACAATCCCGGCGGCGTCTTCCAGATGGCCAACGGCATCATGGACAACCCCGGCGATTCCAAGTACGGATTTACCAAGGCCCAGCTCTTCGAGGGCTACAGGATCCTGCGCGACAAGGGCGTCAAGCACTTCGGTCTGCACTCCTTCCTGGCCTCCAATACCGTCTCCAACGAGTATTATCCGGAGCTGGCGGGTCGTCTGTTCAAGCTGGCAGCGGAAGCCAAAGAGGAACTCGGCATCCACTTTGCCTTCATCAACCTGTCCGGCGGCGTCGGCATCCCCTACCGCAAGAGTGAGACCCCCAATGACATCCGCGTGATCGGCGAGGGCGTCCGCGAGAAGTATGAGCGCTTCCTCGTGCCCGCAGGCATGGGAGATGTGGCGATCTACACCGAGATGGGCCGTTTCATGCTTGCCCCCTACGGCGCGCTGGTGACAAGGGCAATCCATTCCAAGCATATTTACAAAGAATACATCGGCGTCGATGCCTGCGCGGCCAACCTCATGCGCCCCGCCATGTACGGCGCCTACCACCACATCACTGTCCTGGGCAAGGAGGATGCCATCTGCGATCACACCTATGACGTAGTGGGCTCCCTCTGCGAGAACAACGACAAGTTTGCCGTTGACCGCGAGCTTCCCCAGATTGACCGCGGCGACCTGCTCTTCATCCACGACGCCGGCGCCCATGGATTCGCCATGGGCTACAACTACAACGGCCGCCTGTGGAGCGCCGAGCTTCTGCTCAAAGAAGACGGCTCCGTCCAGCAGATCCGCCGTCCCCAGGAGCCCAAAGACTACTTTGCGACCTTTGACCAGACTCCTTACTACGCAAGGATGTTCCCGGAATCCAAGTGATCTCTGCGCAGTTATATAAAAAAATTCTTCAAAGAGGCTCAGATGAGTTCCCCTGCGGAGCTCATTTGAGCCTTTGTTTTTTTCTTTTATTCCAAAAAAACCTGCAGGTCTGTATAATGATGGTGAAAACATGGTCATGACCGGGGTTAGAAACCAATCCGGAAATGAATATATAAAAACCAAACTGAAAAGGACGGCTCAAAGAGCTGAAAAGGGAAGACATAAATGAGAAAAAAATATTTCTTTTTTGACATCGACGGCACACTCACCGACAGGTCCACAGGCCTGATCGTGCCCTCTGCCCGGGAGGCGCTTGAAAATCTCAAGGCGGCGGGGCACTTTATCGCCATCAATACCGGCCGCGCCCACTACAAGGCAAGGAAGTTTTTTGACCAGCACGGGTTCGACAACATGGTCTGCAACGGCGGCATGGGCATCGTCATCAACAGGGAGCTGGTCGAGAACCGGCCGATCGATTTTGAAAAAGCCCTCTGGCTGTATCAGTACTGTATCGACAACGGCATCGGCGTTCTGGCTGCCTGCGACGATTCCCAGAAGGTTTACGCAAAGGACTTTACCTTCTATGACCAGGTGGGACCGCGCAGGGAACCCACTACCTATATCATAGACCCGGATTTTGACCCCCGGGACTTCGGGACCATCTATAAGCTCTACACCGCCACAACAGAAGAGCGCCGCAAGAGCCTTCCCTTCCCGGAGGAGCTGGGATACGTCAACTTCGAACCAGACTACACGATCGTCCAGCACGATGACAAGCGGGCGGGCGTCTTCCGTATGCTGGAACTGATGGGCGGCAGTCCGGAGGACGTCGTTGTCTTCGGAGACGACACCAACGACGAAGACATGTTCGCACCGGAATTCTACAAGATCGCCGTCGGAAACGCGCATCCTGACCTCAAGGCCATGGCGGACGAAGTGGCACCTGCCAATATCGACGACGGTATTTACAGGGTCTGCCAAGCCCACGGCTGGTTTGATCAGGTTGAGTAAAGAAATAAGACTGGAGGCATGTGACATGAAGGAAGGCACCGGAGAACAGAGCTGTCATCAGCTGAACGAACAGAAGATCGAACAGGGAGTCGAACAGAGTTCCGAACTGGCTTTTGAACAAGGAAACGGGCAGGCAGACGCCCTCGAACACAGCATCGAACATGCGACGGACTGCTTAGAACCCGGGAACGGACAGGCAGATACTCTCGAATACAGCATCGAACAGGCGGCGGACAGTGACCGCCTGGCAAAGCAGCTTGCCTTTGCCCTTGAGATCGACAAGGAAAAAAATATTTTCCGACAGACTCACCTGTCCGGCCACGGCAGGAACGAAAACGATGCCGAGCACGCCTGGCACATGGCGATCATGGCCTACCTGCTGCGCGAATACGCCAACGAAAAGGTCGATATAGGCCGGGTCATGCTCATGTGCCTGATTCACGACATCGTTGAGATCGATGCCGGTGATACCTATGCCTATGACGAGGCGGGACTGGCGACCCAGAAGGAGAGAGAGGACGCCGCAAAGGAGCGTATCTTTTCCCTTCTGCCCGATGACCAGAAACAGGAGCTCATCGCTCTGTTCGATGAATTTGAGGACTGCGAGACCCCTGAATCCAAATATGCCCACGCCATGGACAACCTCCAGCCTCTGCTCCTCAACGACTCCAACCACGGAGATGACTGGCACGAACACAAGGTCTGTTCGAGACAGATCTACGGCCGCCAGGGCAAGACGCGCCTGGGATCCGAAATCCTGTACCGGTACACAGACAAAATCATCCAGAAAAATATCCGCGAGGGCCATATCCTCCCCTGACCAATCGTCTAACGAGGCTGCGGGAAGTCTGTGGGAAGTCTGCATGAAGGCTGCGGGCAGCAGGAGACAGCATGAGGCAGTTCCTTCTGCACCATCAAGATCAAAACTATGAGTATTTCAGAAAAAACAACAGAAAAAGAAATTGAAAATATAATCGAGCACATGGTCGAACAGGAAGTCGAACGCAGAATCGAACAGACTGACGAACTGGAATCCGAACGGAGAATCGAACATACTGCCGAACGGAAATCCGGGCGGGAGGTCGAACATCCGGTCGAACAGAAAATAGAACACGCAGCAGAGCAGACTGCCGGAAAATATGAGAAGACCGGACAGGCCATGGAGGAGCTGCAGGAGACCGTAGCCCGCCTCCGGGCGCCGGACGGCTGTCCCTGGGACCGGGCACAGGACCACCTGTCCCTCAAGGCCGCCTGCGTAGAGGAAGCCGCAGAGGTCGTGAGCGGGATCAATATCCTGGCACAGACCGGCAGGGCCCACTGTCTGAAGGAGGAACTGGGAGACCTGCTACTTCAGGTCGTAATGCACGCACAGATTGCTGAGGAAGAAAGCCTCTTTACCATGGAGGATGTCATCCGGGGCATCAATGAGAAGATGCTCCGCCGCCACCCCCACGTCTTCGGAGAGGAGAGCCTCAAATACCTTCCCGAAGAGTATGTGCGCCATTTACAGGAAAAGGCTGCCCAGAGGGCTTCAGAAGCCCGTCAGAAGGCCTGTGATCCCGGACAGGACAAAGACTGCGGACAAGACCCTGAAAGCCGCAGAGAGGCGCAGAGGGGCTCCAGCTCCCTTCTGGCTGACTGGAAGGAGATTAAGTCCTATGAAAAAAGCGGGCGTGAGTGGGAAGAGGAATACCTCTTCCGGGCGTTCGATGAAGCCGAAGAGCTGATCGGCGTAGCCAGAAAGCGTAAACTCGAGAAAAAAAGCTGAGTCTTCCCGGGTACATTTACAGAAAAAAGGGCTGAAAAATACCCGGCAAGGGCAGAGCAGTACACCGGGAAAGGCAGAGCAGTACACTTGGAAAGGGCAGAGCAGTCATGTCGGTTTTTCCTTTTATGCAGAAGATCGATCAAAAGCGTTTCCTGGTCATCGGGGCCGGTGCGGTCGCACGCCGGAAAGTCCGCCTCCTGCTGCAGTTCACTGACAGGATCACGCTGATCACGCACCCGGCGGCGGATCATCACTCAGATGGTAATGCAGATAATCCCGATGCAGGTATCCTCTGTAGTGAAATGCGGGAGCTGTCGGACTTTGCCCGCAAGGGCGTCCAAATCCTGAACCGGCGCTTTTCAGTGAAGGACCTGGTCGATGCGGACTACTGTATCGTTTCCTCCGACAGTTTTGAAGACAATCAGAGGATCGCTGCCCTCTGCAGAGAAGCCGGGCTTCCTGTAAATGTGCCGGATGATCCAGACAGCTGTTCCTTCTTCATGCCTTCTGTCGTGAAGAGGGGCAAGCTTGTGATCACAGTTTCAACCGGCGGCGGCAGTCCCGCCATGTCTGCAGAACTGCGGCGCAGGATCGAAGGCATTCTCCCGCCGGATACGGAAGAGATCCTGGACCGCATGGAGGAGCTGCGCGCCTGGGTTCCCTCCCGCCTCCCCCGTTCGCAGGAGAGGGGCAGGCTCTATTCCCATATTCTGGCCCGGCTCATGGAAGGAAGCCTTGATCCCACGGACAAAAGTGTGCGAAATGCCGCACTTTTGTGGATTGAAAGCAATATTGACCGCATCGAATAATATTATCATTTCAGTCAATGAAGATAAATGAATTCAAAAAATATTTCAAAAATATTACAACTCAGTCGGTCAACGCAATTTGGGTTGACTCATAGAATTAATGTATTTTCAAGCCTTGAGCCTTATGGTACGGGGCTTTTTTAGTTCTGTTTTTCATATTAATTGCAGAAATAGGCCATTTATTTGCCGAAATAGTCTAAAAAGTTACAGAGTTGTTACATATATAGTTGAATTTTTTAATATTCTTCTATATAATGTGAAATTGGTTAAAATCTTTTTTTATGAACAGTTTTTCGGAAAAACCGAAACCGTAAATAGACAGGTGAAAAGCCTTTTTCTGAGAGGAGCATTTTATTTGATCAACAAAAAATGTAAAGTCGGAAAGAAAACAATGGCAGCCAGGAGGATTGCGGCCATCCTGATGACAAGTACCCTTGCAGGTACTATTGCAGCAGGCCTTCCCGCAACCATCCAGATTTCTGCCGCATCATATTCTGCCAACGCAGACTACATCTTCGAATATCTGACCAAAAAGCTCGGATATAACGAGGCTGCCGCCTGCGGTATCATGGCCAACATCCGCTGTGAGTCCACCTTCAATCCGCACGCATGGAATGCCGGCGGCGGAAGCTACGGTCTGTGTCAGTGGACAGGCGGCCGTTACGGCCGTCTTCAGAGCTGGTGCCGTTCCAACGGGTATGATTACACGACGATCGACGGCCAGCTCGCCTATCTGGAATTTGAGTTAAAGAGCTACTACTCGGGCGTTGAAAATTATCTGCGCTCTGTTCCCAATACTGCCGACGGCGCCTATGATGCCGGCCAGTATTACTGCTATCATTTCGAAGCGCCCGCCAGCCGCGGAAGCGTTTCTCATTATCGCGGCGGGCTCGCCAGCGGTACCTTCTGGGAGACCTACAGACCCGCGGAATGGTATGAGGAAGACGGCAAATGGCGTTATCTCAAGCGCGACGGTACCTATCATACATCCTGGCTCACCGTTGATAATAAGACTTATTATCTGGATGAGAACGGCTACCGCGTCAGCGGCTGGAAGACCATCGACGGCATCCGCTATTATTTTGACAAAAAAGGCGTCATGGCCACCGGCTGGGTCAAAGTTGACGGCAAAAACTATTACTTCGATGAGGAAGGCTGTCTGATCACCGGCCTGGTACGGGGCGGCGGCGACTGGTATCTGGTCAATCAGGACGGCGAGATCAAGTCCTCCAATGAGATGGGCGATTTCGCACAGGCCTGGATCCCTCCTGCAAAAGAGCCCACAGACACCACCCTGGCCTCTGCAGATGATAATAAGAATGCTGCATCAGGCAATTCCGGACAGACTGCTTCCGCCGGAGCGGCCGGCAGTAACCAGAGCTCTGCTGCCTCTGCAGCAGCTTCCTCCGGTAAAGAAAAAGATGATCCTGTGACTATGGCCAACGGCTTCCTGGGGCTTGACAGCGCCGCAGGAACAGCCCGTCCGGCCTCTGATGACGATTCAAGGGAACTTGAGGCCGACACGCCCGATGGAATCCAGATCGCAGGCATTCAGAAACTTCTCAAGGCCGCATCAGACGCATCGCAGAGTGTATCGATCGCTTCTGTGCAGACCGAGGCTGATGAATCTGAAGAGACCGCTGAGACAGAAGAAGCTGCTGAGGCTGCCGCTGAAACCGCTGAAGCGGAAGAAGGCGCAGAGAATGCTGCTTCCTCTGACACCGCCGAAGCGGCTGAAGAGACTGCAGAGGACGCTGCCGCATCTGAAACTGCAGATTCCGCCGATGGGGCTGAGGAGGCCGCAGAGGCCGATGAGGAAGCTGCAGACAACGAGACTGCAGAGGATGCTGACAAAGAGGAGGAAGCCGCAGAAGAGGACGAAGAGGCCTCTGTAGCCGAGACCCTGGACGAAGCTCCTGAAAGCGCTTCGTCTGATGAGACCGCCGAAGAAGAGACTGAGGCGGAGACAGACGGAGAAGAAAACACCGAAGAGGCTGATCAGGCTGAAGAAGATACACAGGACAAGGAAGAAGAAGGCGATGACGCCGAGGATGCATTTGCTGCAGCAGATGCCCTGCGTGCTGCCGCTGCAGCCACAGATGAAGCAGCCGAGGAAGAAATTGCCGGCGGATTCTTAAATCTCTTCGATCCTGAGGCAAGTTCCACCGCCGGGACACTTCCTGAAATCATCCAGGAAGCTGTTTCTTCGGTCAGGTTCACTCTCAAGGACAACAAGATCCCTTCGATCAAGCGCAGCGAGATGGACGATCTCGTAGACATTCTGATAGAAAAGAATCTTCTGCATGCTGTCGCAAAAGACGGGAAAGATATCACTGAAGATCTCGAGGTCACCTTCGAGAAAGTCAGTGGAAAAGATAACGTATACAAGGTCACTTTCACCGCTGAATACCAGGGTGACAAGACTGAATTCGAATCCGAGGTAACAGTTACAGACTAAAGAAAGGTATAAAATGAAACAGCATAAGTTTTTCGCATGG
>DGRU01000075.1 GCA_002390025.1 Lachnospiraceae bacterium UBA4380 | reverse complement strand
CCGGAACTGGCAGAGCAGATCGTCCGCATGTACCTGACGCACCAGAAAGTCACGCCGGAGCAGATTATGACTAAGTTGGGGCTCTAAATAGTACGTGGATTAAGCTGGACAAGAGTTTGCAGAAAGAAAACATTCCATCCGGCGGCAAGGAGTCTTTCTATGTATGATATTCGCCCGGAATTTTACGATCTCCTGGACACCATGACACTTGGTGAAAAGAAATACCTAATGCAGTATCTTGGTAAGATAATTGAGGAAGAAGAAAATACTCCTAAAACCTATCTTGAGGAGAATTGGGCAGAAATAAAAAGACTTATCAAAATCATTGATTTGACCCCTTATATCGATGATCAGATTGAATTAGCAGAGATCTGGGGTTTATGTGAAGAGATGATTGGAAGCGGATAACTTTCGGAGGAAGACTGGAGTGTAAGGGAAAAGATTCTGTACGAAATTATTGAGGAAGAATATTTTGATCACTATGGCTTGAGCGACCCGATTCGTGACCTTCGGCACGCACTCATTCTGACAAAGGAAGAAGAACTCTTATATGCAGATATGGTTTTTGAGCGCGGTTCGGGATATATGAAGAAGGAAGCAGCAAAGATTTATCTGAAAAACGGAAAACCTGAACAATACTACGCGTATCGGGAAAAATGTCTTGGAAAAGACGGAAGTGTTTATTGGGAATTGATCAAGTATTACAAAGACTTTGACTCGGAAAAAGCATTCGAACTGGCTGAACTTGCCATGAAAAAGTGCGGAGAGAACCTGACGGAGATCGTTATTTTCCTGTTACAAGACGCTAAAGAAAAAGACGATCATATAAAGTATAAGAAGCTGATGAAGAGCGCAAAGCTGAGGCAATCGGTTAATTACTCCGTCGTTTTGGAGATAATGGGAGAAGGGTAATGGCTGAGAGTATACATGAATCAAGTGATCTGACACTGGATTACTATAACAGGAATGCACAGCGCTTCACCGGTGATACCCTGGAAGTAGAATTCTCCAATATTCAGGACAGTTTCCTCACCCTACTCACACCCGGCTCTCTGATCCTGGACTTCGGCTGCGGCTCCGGCCGTGATAGCCGCTATTTCCTCCAAAAAGGATATCAGGTCGAGGCCTGTGACGGCTCGGAAGAGATGGTGAAAGCAGCCTCTCAGAATGCAGGGATTCCTGTGAAAAAGATGCTGTTCTCCGAACTGGATGAGACAGACCGTTATGACGGGATCTTCGCCTGCGCATCGATTCTGCATGTGCCTTCCAAAGAACTGCCCGACATCATTACACGAATGAAAAAAGCTGTGAAAACAGGCGGGATCCTCTATATTTCATTCAAGTACGGCACATTCGAGGGCATCCGGAACGGGAGATATTTCACAGACCAGACAGAGGAAAGTCTGCAGACAATCCTCGATGAAGTCGGCGGACTGGAGATCATCCGCACAGGAATCACCGGCGACGCAAGGCCGGGAAGAGGAGACGAAAAGTGGCTGAATGTACTGCTCAGAGCAAACAATTAAACACAATCTTGTTATGTCAATTCCTGGTCAAATGTGGCATAATATCATAATAAGAATTGATATTATGGAAAAAGGCTGACGGACCAAAAAGGGGACGGTATAGACAGAGAGAGTCCTCTGCCTGCCCGTCCCTTTTTCAGCAGGTTTTTCGCTCAGATGATACAGGCTTACATTCGACACAGATCCCTTCAGGAGATACCACTATGGATGCAAAGCGCGGTTTTGTGCCGGAGGATGTGAAGAATTTCTCACCCCAGGCACTGGAAATAATGCGGACTGCCTCCCGCCATGTCTGCTATCTCGTGAATGAAGGATATGACCTGAAGCAGGCCGCCACCTTTGTGGGAAACCACTACCTGCTCTCGGAGCGCCAGCGCCTCGCCATCATGCGCAGCGTTGCTACGCAAGTACAGATTGAGAACAGGCATAGGAAGCAGGTTCCGATGTCAGCCCTGTCCGGAAGAGAAGTCTGGATCGACGGTTTCAATACGATCATCACCCTGGAAGTCCTGCTGAGCAATTCCATCCTCTTTTCCTGTATGGACGGGACGATCAGGGATCTGGCGGCGCTCCGCGGCACTTATAGGCTGATCTCGGAGACAGAGGCAGCCATCCGCATGATGTTCGACTTTCTGCAGGAGGCCGAAGTCAGCAGAGTCAATATCCTGCTGGATCAGCCTGTCTCCAATTCCGGACGCCTCAAGACCTGTATGGCCGAGATCGGTGAGGAATACTCATTTTCCCTTGATGTCCAGGTCCTCAGGGAAGTCGACAGGGAGCTCTACGGCAAGGAGCATGTGATAACTTCGGATTCCATTATCCTGGACCACTGCGTCAGCTGGGTCAATCTGACACGGGAATGCCTGGAAAGGATCCATGTAGAAGCAAAGCAGGTATGGTGAGTAAAGAGCAGGACCGGACGCTGCGTTCATTGTATGTGTGCACTGCCAATAATGAGAAACTTTGACAAAAGGGGAGAAGACATGAAGCAGTACATTGTTGATGCGTTTACAAACAAGCCCTTTTCCGGAAATCCGGCTGCTGTGTGCGTGATGGAAAGCTGGCCGTCGGAGGAATCCATGATGAAGCTGGCTATGGAAAACAATCTTTCTGAGACGGCTTTTATCGTCAAAGAAGAGGCAGGCTATCACCTGCGCTGGTTCACGCCCGGAACTGAGGTTGAACTGTGCGGACACGCGACACTGGCTTCGTCCTTTGTTATCCTGAATTACTACCAACCGGACAGCGATACGGTGCAGTTCAACACCCTCTCCGGTGTCCTGACGGTTCGAAAAAAAGGAAGCCTCTACGAGATGGATTTCCCGACATATGAATTAAAGGAGATTCCTGTCACGGACAAGATGGAGCAGGCCTTTGGCGTCAGGCCGGTCAAAGCCGTGCTGGGACTGGATCTGGTCTGTGTATTTGAGTCAGAAGACCAGGTGCGGTCCATGCAGCCGGATCAGACACTCCTTATGGAAATCGAAGGCCGCATTCAGAATGCGACTGCGGCAGGAAAAGAAACCGACTGCGTTTCAAGGAGTTTCTGTCCCAAGCTTGCCATTGCGGAGGATCCGGTATGTGGCTCCGCCCATTGCCAGATTGCGGATTACTGGTCAAAAGAACTCGGGAAAAAGCAGATCATTGCCTATCAGGCCTCAAAACGAGGCGGCTATCTGCACTGCGAGATGCGCGGAAACGGCAGAATCTCTATCAGTGGAGAGGCAGCACTGGTCGCAATCTCAGAGATAGCTGCCGAATTGCCTTGAGGATGCCCGGGATTGCTGCCGAATTGCCTTGAGGATGCCCGGGATCGCCGCCGAATTGCCTTGAGGATGCCCTGGGACAGCTGCCGGATTGCCTTGAGGATGCCCGGGATTGCTGCCGAATTACCTTGAGAATCCCATGGATTGTTGCCAGATTGCCTTAAGGATGCTCGGCATAGTTGCAGCATGCAGCATCAGAGGAAGTACATATGAAATTACCAGACAAGGTCATGAACTGCATCGTGGTCTTCAATAAAGATAAGGACAAGGTTCTTTTCTGCAAACGAAAAAAGGAACCATTCAAAGACCGCCTAAACTTTGTCGGAGGCAAGGTGGAGCCCGGGGAAGCTTCCGAAGCAGCCGCCTATCGTGAGTTGCAGGAGGAAACCGGCATCAGCCGGCGTCAGATCCGCCTCTACAGGCTCATGGACCTGACTTATTACTATCAGGATTTCATCCTGGAGATTTATGACGGCAGACTGAATGAAGATGTAGTTTTGAAAGAGGAGACCAATCCCCTCCTCTGGCTGCCGCTGGATGAAGACTATACCGACAGAGAACGCTTCGCCGGAGAACAGAATATAGCGCATATCATCAATATTGCGCTGATGTATCCGCTGCCGCCCCTTCACGAAACCGTAGGATGAAGTGAGAACTGAATTTAAGCAGAGGATGAAATGAGAACCGAATTCAGCTCGGAAAAGGAAAAGCACAATTACTTCAACCGCATGACGCAGGAGCAGAAACTCGATGCCATGGGGGAGATTCTGGCTTGTTGCCGCCATGTGGCTTTTCTGGGCGGCGCCGGGGTATCGACGGAGAGCGGCATACCGGATTTTCGCAGCAAAAACGGCCTCTACCGGAAGAAGGAGAAGAGCTTCGCCAAATACAAACCGGAATATCTGCTCAGCTATGACTGCCTTCACAAAAAGCCGGAAGTCTTCTTTTCCTACTATCGAAAAAACCTGGATGCCCGCAGGGCAGAACCCAATGCCGCCCACTATAAACTGGCGGAACTTGAGCGCGCGGGCATGCTGGAGGGCGTGATCACACAGAACATCGACGGCCTGCACCAGAAAGCCGGCAGTAAAAAAGTCTATGAGATCCACGGGACCATCCGCACAAACCACTGCGTCTCCTGCGGCAGGGAGTACGATGAAGATTTCATCTTCGAGAGCCCTGAAAAGATCCCAACCTGTCCCGCCTGCGGCAGGCTGGTCCGCCCCGATGTCACCCTCTACGGGGAATTCCTCCCGGAAAAAGCCTACCAGAGCGCCATCGACCTGATAGGCCGCGCCGACTGCCTGATCATCGGAGGAACCTCCCTGGAGGTGGGCTCCGCCGCCCAGCTGGCCCACATCTACCATGGTCAATACCTGATCATCATCAACAAGGGAAAGACCAGGATGGAAGGCAAGGCCGACCTGGTCTTCCATGACCGGATCAGTGAGATCCTGGGACACCTCTGATTCAGTTGACCTGCAATCCTGTAATATAAAATACGGCAGAACTTCTATTTGATTCATGAAGGAACATTCCCGATGAAATACACATCTCTTGCGGAAGCCGTCCGATCCATCTGCGGACAGCAGAGGATCATCACAGGCAAAAGTCCTGTCTTCGGCGGCGATATCAATGAGGCATTCCGCCTTACTCTGGATGATGGCACAAGCCTTTTTATGAAATCCAATGCGCTAGGCCTCCTGCCCGCCTTCGAGGCAGAGGAGGCTGGTCTTCATGCAATCGAGGCCACCGGTGCCATCGGCACAGTCCGCGTCCTGGGGACAGGCACGGATTCGGATGGATTCTCCTTCCTCCTGCAGGAATTTGTTGCCCCTGGCAAAAAGAACCGCGATTACTGGGAGCGTCTGGGCGCAGAGCTCTATGCCATGCACAGTGCTCCTGTGCCTGCCGGAAAAGTCGGAGAAAAAGGAAGTGGGTTCGGCTTTGGGGCAGACAACTTCATCGGCTCCCGAAGACAGAAAAATACCTGGACAGATCAATGGATCCCCTTCTTCCGGGACTGCAGGCTGCGACCTCAGCTCAAAGCTGCAGAAAGATGGCTGGACCACAGAGACAGGAAACTTGCAGATTCCCTGCTGGAGCATCTGGACCAGTATCTGATTGAACCAAAGGCGCCTTCTCTGATCCACGGAGACCTCTGGGCAGGCAATGTCATGACCGGGAGCGATGGCAGGGCATGGATCATCGATCCGGCCGCCTACTATGGCCATCCCGAAGCAGACCTTGCCATGACAGAGCTTTTCGGAGGCTTTGCACCGTACTTTTATGACAGCTATTTTGCATGCTCGAAAATGGAAGCCGGATACCAGGACAGGAAGGATATATACAACCTTTATCATCTGCTGAACCACCTGAATCTGTTCGGAGTTTCTTATCTTTCTTCTGTGCAGAGGATACTAAGGAGATATGGCAGAACTTGAAGTTATGACAGCCATGGGGACGGTTCTTTTGTGTCTGTCCCCGAAACAATGTGACAAGGAGTCCGGAATATGGTCCATACTGTGAAGTCAAAAGTATTTGTTTTCCTTCTCATCCTTGCGGCAGGTGTCAGTGTGTGCGGATGCGGGAAAAAACAAGGTTCAGAGGAAGCGGGGGTTCCCGGCCATGCCTATACTCTTAAAGATATTTATCAGGTGAACGGGCGGCAGGGAATCTGTGTCGAGGAC
>DGRU01000013.1:11296-14961 GCA_002390025.1 Lachnospiraceae bacterium UBA4380 | reverse complement strand
TGTTAGTTTCTGCAAAAGAAATGATCCAGGCCGCTTATGCCGGACACTATGCAATCGGTGCGTTCAACACCAACAACCTTGAGTGGACAAAGGCGATTCTGCAGGCAGCAGAGGAAATGCGTGCTCCCGTAATCGTTCAGGTTTCCGAGGGTGCCGGCAAGTACATGGCTGGCTTTAAGAACGTTGCTGACATCGTCAAAAACGTTATGGAATTCCAGAAGACTTCCGTTCCTGTAGCACTTCACCTTGACCACGGCACATACGCCGGCTGCAAGGCCTGCATCGACGCTGGTTTCTCCAGCATCATGTTCGACGGCTCCTCTCTTCCTTTCGAAGAGAACATCGAGAAGACCAAAGAGCTCGTTGCGATCTGCAATGAGAAGGGCATGTCCATCGAGGCTGAAGTCGGCTCCATCGGCGGCGAGGAAGACGGCGTTGTAGGTATGGGCGAGTGCGCAGATCCCGAAGAGTGCAAGACCATCGCTGATCTGGGCATCACAATGCTGGCAGCAGGCATCGGCAACATCCACGGCAAATATCCCGAAGGATGGCCGGGACTTCGCTTCGACGTTCTTGACGCAATCAAGGACAAAGTCGGCACAATGCCTCTCGTTCTGCACGGCGGCTCCGGTATTCCGGATGCTATGGTTCAGGATGCCATCAAGCGCGGCGTTTCCAAGATCAACGTTAACACAGAGTGCCAGCTCGCATTCGCAGACAAGACCAGAGCCTACATCGAGGCAGGCAAGGATCAGGCAGGCAAGGGCTACGACCCTCGTAAGCTCCTGGCTCCCGGAACCCAGGCAATCGTTGACATGGTCAAGTACAAAATCGAAGTTTTCGGTTCCGCAGGCAAGGCTTGATGCTTTAAGGACTTCACTGCATAAAGCGGCTGTGCCCAATTGCAGAAGACATCCGGCTCTGATCACATTCTGAGGACCGGATGGACATACTGAGATAAAAGACAGGCGTTGTTCCCGCGGGAACAGCGCCTGCTTTTTATTCTTCATCGCGCAATAGCCGTGACTTCAGTCATGGGATCCACTCCGGGACTCGCGGACGAGTCCCGGAGTGGAAAAAGGCCCCCGGCGAACGATCATTGATCAGAACGATCATTGATCAATCTGCTCACCCGGGGCCTTTTGTTTTTCAAACAGATATCGTTTTTTACATCAAATCTTATAATGCTTCAACATCCACGCCGAAGTGCTTGAAGATCAGGCGCTCCGCTTGGGGATTCCAGAGGCCGCGGTGTGCTTTGCAGCACTCATCCAGTTCCTTGAAGAAGGGATCTGTCTCGCCGAGCTTGCCGAAATCTTCGATGGCAGTGAGGGGCATCTCAAACTGGGTGTAGGCAAGCTTCTTGCCGCCCTTGATGTTGGGAAGGTTGCAGGTCGCTTCCGCGATACTGTCGATACCGCCGACATGTGTGACCATGATCGCGGGATCGATGATTCCCTTTGCGGCCAGCTCGTTTGCCTCGATGAGGTCCTCATTGGTGCCGCCGGTGGTGCCCATGATATGGGTGGAATTGTAGTGGCAGTCATAGAGGTTGATCTTGGCAGTGAAATCGCTGTTGCTGGGGCCGGAGAAGAAGCTCATGCAGCCGTCGAACGCCATGACCTGGTTGCCCAGCTCTGCAACTGCAGGGATCGGGACGTAGATCAGAACATCATCGTAACCGTGGCCGTCGGTCAGGTCGATCAGGCCCTGCTTTGCGTCATCCATCTTGGCAGTGTTGGCGTAGATCAGCTCGATGCCGTGCTCCGCAGCATAGGAAGGCGGAATGACTTCCTTTGCACGCTCGATCTTGGCGTCGTCTACATCTGTGACAACGATACGCTTGGGATGATATTCGCAGACAATACCGTATGCAACAGCGCCAAGACCCATGGGGCCGCAGCCGCCCATGATGATCAGGTTGCCGTCGCGCTTGATGCCCATCTCATGGTTGTAGTTTTTGCGGCTGGTGTGGTACTGGGCGTGGAACGCACCGATGGAGCAACTCAGAGGCTCGCCCAGGGATGCCTTGTAGAAGCTGTCGCCATCGAAGGGCATCAGAGCACCTACTTCCATAGCCTCGGAAGGGAAAATGCAGTATGTGCAGTCGCCGCCGAAGTACTCGTAGGAATATCCGGGAGAATCCATTTTCCCTTTGTAGTTCAGCGCGGGCTGCTGCGCAAAGCGCTGGCCGGGCTTGAACTGATCTTTCCACTTCTCGCCGACCTTTACGATCGTACCGGCAAACTCATGTCCGACCAGAACGGGATTTGTCTCGATGTTCTGGGGGCATCTCTTGTGCTTTTTGCCCTGTTTTGCAAGCTTATAGGTGGACATGCACAGACTATCGCTGTAAATCTTGACCAGAATCTCATCATCTTTAATCTCGGGAAGCTCAAATTCCTCCAGACGAAGATCCATTTCACCATACATTCTGACGCCTTTAACCTTCATTTTACATTCTCCTTTATCAATCATCCCTTCTGAATGATTTACCTGTCAGATCTGTCTGCAAGTACAGGATTCAGAAAGACAGCTTTTCTTTTCTATCTTACCATGGACTGTAAAAATTGTCCTGCGTATGACACACTTAATCTGTTCTCTTCTATTTTCTTCTGTTTCTATTCTTCTCTTTTCTGCTCTTACCTGTTCTTATCTGCTCTGAAAGCCGGAGCACTTTTGAAGGGCATCGTTCACACCCCAAAAAGGTATGGGCGGATAACAAACTGCATCGGATTCTTTTCGAATTTTTCTGTCCCGGCCCGCAGGATTTTTTCCTGAGGGCCGGGATTGTATCAGTTTTTAATGATTTGAAAAATATTTGATCAGGCCTTGAAGAGGTCATAAATCTCATCGACGCTCATGTGGATGATGCGGTCGACTGCTTCTTCAGACTCGCAGGTCATAGCGATCTTGCCGAGGGTCTCGACGTGGTCGTCACCAGCGGATGCAACTGCGATAACCAGTTTGACGATCTCGCCATCGCCCCAATCGATTCCTTCCGGATAGGTCATGATTGCAAGACCGGAGTTCTTGATCTCACCGATGACACTCTCAATACCGTGAGGGATTGCCAGGTTGTTGCCGATTGCAGTGTTGAAGACGTCTTCCTTGGCAACCATGCCGTCGACGTATTTCTCTGTGACATAGCCGCTGTCAACGAGGATCTTACCGATGGTGCGGATCGCGGTCTCTTTGTCAACAGGTGCGTTATTGAGGATAATGTTCTTCTTCAGCAGGACGCCGCCGTGGAAGTCATGGCCGCCAGCGTTTGCAACGTTCTTGTTGGACTTGGCATCAAGAATCTCCTGGACGATCTGATCATACTGAGGAGCATTCATGAAGTTGCTGATGGTGACGATTCTTGCGGATGGAGCAGACTTTCTTGCGCGCTCAACCAGATCCTGGTGGCAGACGACAAACTTGATGCCTGCGGGAACTTCGGATACGGAGAAGTGCTTAACCTTGATGTTGCCAAGACCTGCCGCTTCGAGTTTCTTCTGCAGGACTGCAGCACCCATTGCAGAGGAGCCCATGCCTGCGTCACATGCAAAGACGATCTTGTCAAGAATTCTGAGGTCAATTTCGCCGCCGTCAGCGGTAGCTGCATAAGCGCCGCCCTGGCCCTTGGAAGCAGCCTTCATATCGGACATCTGGGACTGAGC
>DGRU01000013.1:0-11113 GCA_002390025.1 Lachnospiraceae bacterium UBA4380 | reverse complement strand
GCAACTGCCAGCATAGCCAGGATGGAACCGGGAGATGCAGGGCTGACAAGGCCGACATTGAAGATGGTGTTGAAGAACATTGCTGCAACAGAGCCGCCGATGGTAGCGAGCAGAAGCAGGGGGTTCATCAGAACATAGGGGAAGTAGATCTCGTGGATACCGCCGAGAACGTGGACGATCAGAGCGCCGGGAGCGGAGTCTCTTGTCATCTTATCCTTTGCGAACATCCAGTAAGCGATCAGGACACCAGCGCCTGCACCGGGGTTAGTCTCGATCATGTAGAAGATGGACTTGCCGATGGTCTCAGCCTGCTGTGCGCCGAGAGGAGTGAAGATACCGTGGTTGATTGCGTTGTTGAGGAAGAGGACCTTCGCAGGCTCGACGAAGATGGAAACCAGGGGAAGAAGTCCCATGTTGACCAGGATATCAACGCCACCCTGAAGGAATACCAGAACGGCTGCCATGATAGGTCCGATCAGGTAGAAGCCGATGATCGCAAGGATCATACCCAGGATACCGACGGAGAAGTTGTTGACCAGCATCTCGAAACCTGCCGGAATCTTTCCTTCAACTGCCTGGTCAAACTTCTTGATAACCAGACCGCCGAGAGGGCCGATCAGCATTGCGCCCATAAGCATGGGATAATCGGGAGCACCGCAGACAACACCGACGCAGGCGATTGCGCCCATGACCGCGCCGCGAGCGCCGCCGACCATTCTACCGCCTGTATAAGCGATCAGAATCGGAAGGACATAGGACAGCATGGGGCTGACCATTGTGGACAGCTGCTCGTTGGGAAGCCAGCCGGTTGCAATGAACAGTGCTGTGATAAGTCCCCAGGCGATGAATGCGCCGATGTTGGGCATGACCATGCCGCTGAGGAACCGTCCGAAGGATTGAACTTTCTCTTTCATCATTACCTCCTTTATGTTAAAAACAGTTACCCGGAACGACCATGGCCGGACCGGCCGGCCGCCTGTTTCGTTCCTTCGATGTGTCCATTATATGGCTGTACAAATGCAATATGCAACGAATACTAAATGGACTTTGTCACCATCAAAAGTGACAAATGGTTTGCCTGTTTGGGACATTTTCTCCGGTTCAAAATAATGTCAAATTTAACCATGTTTCAAAATAAATCGCTTGCGTTTTCCGCTTATATACAAGGATTTCTAAATCTCCATTCTGCATTATAATCAAATTTGACTAAATCTATAATTGAAATCGTTATCAAAAGCCTGTCTTTTCGTGCCAAAAACGACAGACAAAAGTGACATCTAAAAAAGATGACATCCAAACATGTATCCACAGACGGAACACTTCATAGTCCCATAATACATTGGCATGATTATTCGCTTCTTAAGCTATTCACAGACGAATCTTCGTATATTCCGGGATCCTGTAAAGCGTTGCAAATAGGGGTTTGTAGAGGAGGGACGGGTCTGCGGCTGCACCTCTCTTATTGGTGATACAAGATTCTCCGACAGTTTGGACTCTTTGTTCAGCAGATAAACTGCTGCCTGTATGATGGCACCCATGAAATATCTCCATCCCACAGCCCGGCAGGAAATTGGAGCCTTCGAGTTATACCTCCTGGGGAGGGAATTTTTTTGAGCAGTCAGTTGTACTTGGCGAAGCTTATAGGGAAGGGCAGGTAAAACGCACGGCCCTCACTGCCGGGCGTTTTAGGGCCACCTGTCTGAGTCTACCGTGTCTTCAACACGGGAGACGAGTTTGGCCCGGCCTGCCCTGAGCATAAGCAAGCCTTAGTACAACTCTGCGAAAAAAGCTGACCGACACAGGAGGTATACCTCGAAGGCGACTCCTAAGGGCGCGACAAACCTGTATTTGGAGGCCCTGATTACTTTCCCGGTACAAAGAATCCATGGTATAATAGTTTCGACAGCAGCAATAGATTCAGCAGAAAGGGGGCTGCCATGTTAAAAGATTTTGCCAAGGCCAAAAGGCCTGAAGATGATGCCTTGTCGCAGGAAGTAAAACAGGCCAGAGAAAAACTCGGCGTATATCAGACAAAAATCAAGGAAGCAAAGCTGCCGGTAATGGTCATCTTTGAAGGCTGGGGTGCTTCCGGCAAGGGAAGCGTGATCGGACGGGTCATCCGCAGCATCGATCCCCGTTTCTTTGTCGTCAGAACTTTGGCAGAACCGACTGCGGAGGACATGCGCTATCCTTTCCTGCATCGGTATATGAAGGAAATCCCCGAGGCGGGAAAATTCGCCTTCTTTGACGCCTTCTGGATGGAAGAAGTCGTCAATCAGAAAATGCAGGGTATCATTGATGATAAGACCTATGCCCGTCGAGTGAAGAGTATCAATACCACAGAGCGCTCGCTGACTGACAACGGCTATCTTGTCATGAAGTTTTTCTTCCAGTTCAGCAAAAAAGAACAGAAAAAGCGTCTGCGCACCCTGCAGGCTGACAAAAACACCCGCTGGCGCGTGAGTGAATCCGATCTTCATCAAAACAAACATTACGATGAGTATCTGGACATGTACGACAGGTATCTGGAGGATACGAACCGCTCTGCGGCTCCCTGGTACATCATTGACGCAAAGGACAGCAAATGGGCAGAGCTGCAGGTACTGCGCTTCCTGAATCAGGGCATCGATACCGCACTCAAGAATCACGCCCTTGCAGCTCCGATCCGCCAGAACACTTTCCCGCTCAACCGCACTCCTTACCTGTCTGAGATCTCACTTGCCGACAAGGTGATATCCGACGCGGATTACAAGAAAGAACTGGATCGTCTGCAGAAGAAGCTCCACACGCTGCACAACGAGCTCTATCGCAGGAAAATCCCGGTCATCATTGCCTACGAGGGATGGGACGCTGCAGGCAAGGGTGGCAACATCAAGCGCATCACAGCTGCTCTCGATCCCAGAGGCTTCGAGGTCCTTCCAATTGCCAGCCCCGAGCCGCATGAAAAGGCAAGGCATTTCCTCTGGCGTTTCTGGACACGCCTTCCCAAGGACGGCCATATCGCGATCTTCGACCGCACCTGGTACGGCCGTGTCATGGTAGAGCGCCTGGAGGGATTCTGCTCTGAAAATGACTGGCAGCGTGCCTATAACGAAATAAATGAATTCGAAAAAGAGCTGGCCGAATGGGGTGCCGTTGTCATCAAGTTCTGGGTACAGATCGATAATGAAACCCAGCTTGCCCGCTTCACAGACCGTCAGAATACGCCTGAAAAGCAGTGGAAAATCACAGACGAAGACTGGCGCAACCGCGAAAAGTGGGATCTCTACGAAGAAGCCATCAACGAAATGCTCCAGAAGACCAACACCACCTTCGCCCCCTGGTATATCCTCGAATCCAATGATAAAAAATATGCCCGTATCAAGGCTCTGCGCATCGTTGTCGACTCTCTGAAGCAGGCCTGCAAGGAGAAGTAATTCCGCGGCTGCAAGCCCCTGCAAGACAGTGCAAATGCATCACATCGGTGAGCCTGACGGGAAAGGTCAAACAAAAACAGCCCCTGCGGGGCTGTGCGAATAGATTACATTTGTGAGCCTGACGGCACGGATCAAACAAAAGATCAAACAAAAGATCAAACAAAAGATCAAACAAAAACAGCACCTCGCGGTGCTGTTTTTTGTGTCTCTGTCCACTTACAGAGTCATAATGTGTTTTTGTATCTTTGTCTGCTTACAGAGTAATAGTATACATTTTGCAATGATCAGAGTCTCTCGACAAATTCATTGAAGAAGATCCGCAGCTCATGGGTCAGTTCGGTGCGGACAGAGTCTTCCTCTCCCTCCTGTACGGCCTTGAGGAACACTTCATTTTTAATAAAGGCTCCGCTGATGCGCCCCAGTACATCGGAGTGGATCCTGCGGTGGTCGTCAACAGGCATGAGCATGAGGACCGCGGCCCGGATGCCCTTGAGGGCCGGATCAGTGAAATGGTCATCGCCGCGGGGAGAACAGCTGACGAAGACTGTCTCGGATACGGCATCCGTCCTGCTGTGGAGCAGACAGAATCCCAGCTCCGGGAAGATCTGGGAATTGAGTCGTTCACGCTCGGTAACAGCGGAGATTACTTTTGAGGCAGCGGCAAGACTGTCCGTGACCTGCATGGCAAGGACCCGCAGCAGCTCCCGGAAATTGACATTGGGAGCGATCTCATAGTGGCGGTATTTACGGATCAGAGAGGAGAGGTCTCCGGCGATGACACCCACTTCATCCATCTGACGGACAAAGTCCGTCTCCTGGCGGCGACGCCGCACCTGGCCGTAGCCTTTGATCCGGTATTCGATCTGGGACAGGTCGCTGGCCGTGATCAGGGGACTGACGCGAACGCAGTCGATTCCCAGGGAATCCAGATTCAGTGTGGAGACAAAGAAATCCGTGTCCGCGATCACGGAGGCAGTGATCTCGTCTTTTCCGTAGGCGCGGAAAGTAGCCTTGTCTCCGAGATGGTTGCTGAGCTTGGTCAGCATGAGCCTGGCGACGCCGAAGCCGCTGGCACAGACGATGCCGATGACGACACGCCTTGCGGCTTTCTGTCTCTCCAGGATCCTCTCTTCTGCAGCGCCGAAATGCATGGCAAGGAATCCGACTTCCTCCGCCGGTACCTTTTCTTTGGTCTCCCGCTCGATCACGGAAGAGGCCATGCTGCAGCGTCTGAAGACATCCGGGTATTCTTCCTGAATATCATGCAGGATCGGATTGAAGATATTCATGTGGTTGAACAGGCGCACAATAACAGGACGCAGGTGGACCAGCAGTCCCCGGACAAAGTCCTCATCGCACTTCAGTTCATAGGAAATGGATGGATTGAAGATCTCCACCATCTCATCGATCATATCCAGCAGCTTTGCTTCATCGATCCCCCGCATCTGACGCATGACAGCATCATCGCCCGATACTGTGTCTCCTGCGGTTCCGGAATAGGCGATCTTGGATCCGCGCAGGTGGAGCAGGATATAGGAGAGCTCCACACCGGGAATGGTGATCTGGAACTCCTCTTCCATCTCGCGGAGAATTCTGGCGGCAAGATCATAGCCGTCCCAGGAAGCCAGGTCTTCGAGCACCTTTCCCTCGGCTTCCATCACTGCGCCCTTCTGGACCCGGTCTATGGCGATCGCGATATGGATGGCCAGACCGGTGAACGCATTATCCGCAAGCTGACGCAGCATCGGCTCATCCATGTTGGAAAGGGTACTGTAGACCCGGTTCAGGATATCATTGTTGAGCAGGGAATAGATACCGCTGTCCGACGCGCTCATGATGATTTCTGTAATAGCCTCTTCAGCGCTCTTGTTCCCTAATTTATTCTTGGAATCTTTGCTCTTTTCTGTATTGCTGGGCCCGTTTTCGTGGATAAAACGGCGCATGGCTTCCCGGTAGTCTCCCTCGGATCCCATGAGGACCACACCGTAGCCCGGTCTGCGCATGACTTCCAGGTTGTGGCGGGAGAACCAGTCTCCCAGTGCTTCCATATCACTGGCAACCGTCGTCTCACTGACTCCCAGCAGCTGGCTGTAATAGTAGAGTTTTCTGGGCTCTCTGTCACGCAGCAGTTCAAAGAGAAGGTGCTTTCTCCGCTCCTCACGGCCGGCCGCCTCCACACCGCTGTTTTTTTCTATTTCCCGGCGGAGCTTCTCGATGTTCTGAAGCTCTCCGGAGAGGACAATTCCCTTGCCTTTGCGGTTGATCAGGCGCAGCCCGTACTGCTTGATGTCATTTTCCAGAAATCCGAATTCTCTCTGTATCGTCCGCTTGCTGACCCCGAGCCGGTCAGCGATCTCCTGCTTCGAAACAGGCCCCTTTCCTCCCAGCAGGATCTCCAGAATCTGCTGTGTTCTAGGTGTAAAATCCATTCTCTCAACAGCCCTTCCATTTGCATGCAGGAAAAACTTTCCTGCAGTTTACAATTGTTCTATACAATTGCACTGCTCATGTGTGTAAGAAAATCCGGAAATATTATTTGACAGCAATGCATTCAATTTCCACTTTTGCGCCCTTGGGGATGGCAGCCGCCTGAAATGCAGCGCGTGCGGGATAGGGTTCCTCAAAAAATTCCGCGTACACTGCATTCATAGCACCAAAATCCGCAATGTCCGCCAGAAGAACCGTCGTCTTGACAATATTTTTCATACTGAAACCGGCTGCCGCGAGGATATTGCTGATATTGGTCAGGCTCTGCCTGGTCTGCTCCTCAATACCTCCCTCAATGAGCTCTCCCTTCTCAGGCACGATCGGAATCTGGCCGGAGACATAGAGGGTATTTCCCGCCAGTACTGCCTGGGAATAAGGTCCGATTGCCGCAGGTGCGTGATCTGTGTGAATCGCTGTATTCATAGAACTTCCTCCTGTTCAGGACCCGTCTGCGGGTCCTTTGCGCCGGATGCGTAACTGCAAAGTCTTCCGAACCGCATCCGTTATAAAAAACTAAAAGGGATAACCGTGTATCCCTCCGGATCTCTTCACGACACCGCTTTTCCCGATAGGGTCAGCGGCTGCTAGCTATTGTAGCACTTTCTTTATTCTATGAAAAGTTCCCAGCCGCTTCTTGCAGCACATTCGGACAGTGTGTGCATAGGAAGCAGTTTTCCGGTACCATTTTTATGAGTAACAGGGTATAATGAATAAAACAGCGAGTCAAGCGGACGCAAATGCCGAGCCAGCTCGAGCATTTGCGGACATTTGACGAGCGTCCACACATGAGGAAGAAGCCGTTTTGCGCATGGGTTTCGCGCAAAACGCGCGGATTCCGAATGGGTGGAGCGCTGTGAGAGTGCGTTCCGCACGTAACAGCGCGAAGTTTTATTCATACATGTTTGTGTGCCCACGACCGTGCCACAAAGTATGACAAACAGCGAGTCAGGCGAAAGCAGATGCCGGGCCGGCTCGTGTTTGAGATGCAGAAGGACAGTTCTTGGTCCGGACTGCAGACAAATGCTATTAATGACGAGAAGAATGGAGGTTACTATGATCCGCAAGGGAAATGAATGTCAGATTGAGTATCGCGAACACATGCGTGACGGCGACGGCACTGTCCAGCTCACAAATTTCATCACCGGCCCTGACGAGCTCTGCGGCAAGGGCAGGCTGTTTTCCAAGATCACACTGAATCCCGGATGCGGCATCGGCTATCACGTACATGAAGGTGATTCGGAGCTTTTCTATATCCTGAAGGGCACAGCGGAATACAGTGACAACGGCACCATCAAGACCGTTTCCGCAGGCGATGTCACGATCTGCCCTCCCAACACCGGCCACAGCATCGCAAACAGGACTGACGAGGTCGTGGAACTGGTGGCGGTCATCGTATACGAATAAGAAAATGGCAAAAGCAAGCAACCAGAAGCTGAAGCTTCTGTACCTGATGCAGATTTTCATGCGTGAAACCGATGATGAGCACATGCTGACCATGCAGGAGATCATCAGCCTCCTGGCCAACGCCGGCATCAAGGCGGACCGTAAGACCCTCTATCTCGATTTTGAGGAGCTGCGTCATTTCGGACTGGATATCATCGGCCAGGCAGACGGACGCAATTACTACTACTATCTGGGCGCCCGCGAATTTGAACTGCCGGAGCTCAAGCTCCTGGTGGATTCCGTGCAGTCCGCCAAATTTATCACAGACCGCAAATCAAAAGACCTGATCAAGAAACTGGAGTCCCTGGTCAGCAAATATCAGGCGACAAAACTGCATCGTCAGGTCTCTATCTCCGGCCGCGTCAAGACCATGAACGAGAGCATCTACTACAACGTGGACAAGCTTCATGACGCGATCGGAAGAGACCGGCAGATCCGCTTCCAGTATTACCGCTGGAACATAAAAAAAGAAATGGAACTGCGCAAAGACGGCAGCTGGTATGTGGTCAGTCCGTGGGGCCTGATGTGGGATGACGAGAACTACTATCTCGTCGGTTTTGACGCTGCAGAATCAAAGATCAAACACTACAGAGTCGACAAAATGCTGAAAATCTCCATCCTGGAGGAGCGCAGACTGGGCCGGGCTGAATTCCAGGCTTTCGATATGCCCCGCTACACCCGCAGTCTCTTCGGTATGTACGGGGGTGAGGAAACCCGCGTCACCATAGAGGCGGAAAATGAGATGGTCGGCGTCCTGATCGACCGTTTCGGCAAGGATATCCCTCTCATGCCGGTGGACGAAGATCATTTCCTCACAGTTGTAAATGTCGCAGTCAGCAACCAGTTTCTGGGTTGGATCATGGCTGTCGGCAGCGGTCTGCGCATCACGGCACCGGAATCCGTCGTCGACAAAATGCGCGCCGAAGTCCGGCGTCTTTCTGAAGAATACAAATAATGCCGGACGTACTTTTTGAAAATATTCTATGCAGGGAAATAATAATGACTGCCTCAGCTGAGGCAGTCATTTTTTGTCCCATATACATCCTGCATCGAATAGATCACAACAGTATTCTGTCCTGAACGGCTTCCATGAACTTCAGCAGGCCTCCCGGTCCCCGTGAAGCGTCGGCGCAGCCGGTGTCACCCAGGCGGACTTTTTTGTTTCCGCCGTGATAATCACTGCCGGCCGTAATCAGGAAATCATATTTTTCCGCAAAAGCCAGCATCTCCTCCCGGAGCGCTCTCGTGTGGCGCGAGTAATATGCCTCCACTCCCATCAAGCCGAATCCCTTCAGGCGGCTGAGGCGAATGTCCATCTCTTCGCCGACCAACATGCTGTCCCCGCTCCCGAAAGCAGGATGTGCCAGCACCGGGATTCCTCCGCTCAGAAGAATCCCCCTGATCGCTTCTGCCGGATCCACATATCCGGCCTTATAAGTACACTTATTGACATAGTTACTGATCGCAGCGTCTTTCGACTCCGCATATCCAAATCTGACCATGAGGTTTCCGATATGCGGTTTTCCCGGATTGTTGAGGGAAAGCAGCTTGTCGATCACTTCCCGGGGAAAGACAAACCCGAAGTCCTTTTTGAGGAAGTCCAGACGGGCCAGAACTTTATCCATCCTGAAGGTATGGGCTTTATGGACCAGTCTCTGTATTTCCTCGGCCCCGGGATCATATCCGTACCCCAGGACGTGGCACTTGCCGTATTCGTCCCTGCACGAAAACTCCACTCCCGTAATGAAAGCAGGATCTCCTTTTCTGCGTATTTCCTGAATAACAGGACCGGCTTTCACCGAATCATGGTCCGTGATGGAAAAAAGTTCTATCCCCGCCTCTTTTACCCGGTCAAGAATCTCCTCCGGAGTGTCTGTACCGTCAGAGAACTTCGAGTGCATATGAAGATCAATGATTTCTGGAAAAAACATGCAGGCCTCTTTTTGTATCATAAAAAATCAATCACATACTTTACTTATATGGTACTTACTGTTTCAGAAAGAGGTTTCCTGCTGCTGTGGTTGGGAAGCGGGCCGGTGCCCTCTGCCGCATACCCCAGATCCATTGCCATCAGAATCTCTTCGTTTTCCGGAAGGCCCAGATCCGCCGCAAGCTGATCGGGATCGAGATTATTGATCCAGCAGCTGTCCACGCCTTCGTCAGCCGCTGCCAGAATCATATGGGTCGCCACGATCGTCGCATCCTCAATGCCGGAATTTCTCTTTCCGCCGGGATAGGTAAAGACATTGTACTTGTCAAAAGCAACGAGGAGCACTGTGGGCGCACCGTAGCGGCAGGGTGTCACTGCGTCAAACTTTGCAAGCGCTTCAGCGGACTGGAGCACATACACATGCTGTTCCTGCAGATTCTTTGCCGTGGGAGCCAGACGTCCGGCCTCCAGAATCGCAGCCAGCTTGTCCGGTTCCACCTTGCGGTCACCGTATTTTTTGCATGAATAACGGGCCTTAATCACTTCTTTGAATTCCATAAATACACCTCCCGGTTATTTCAGTGGGAAAGACTCATAGCCGAGTCTTGCATTTTGTCGGATCTTCTGCCTGTCCGCAAAGCCTTGTACTTCTGTAATAATGGTATAGATTTATGTCGGAAAATTCAACATTTTTATAATCACTTTTTCAGCAGGCCGTAACGAAAAAAAGCCGCTGATCCGAAGATCAGCGGCATATGGACCGGATTTGTCCCGCCTGAATCAAGGGGACTGAAAACGTTACTGTCCGCCCCCTTTCCGGCCATGCCGGAGCATATCAGTCATCAGGCATCGTCATCAGAAAATCGGTGCAGACGATTTCCCCCTGACATCACAGGATGTCTGCGAACAGTAACAGGTGAGATCCCCTTTACAGGCAATACAAAATTTTGGATGCGCCGGGCGATCAGGCCTTGCCGTCGGAGCCGAGCACCATGGTGATCTTGTGCGCGACAATGTCCTTGACATACTTGCGGCCGTCGCCGATGTACTGTCTGGGGTCAAAATGATCCGGATGCGCCACGAAGTGCTCGCGGATACCGGCTGTCATGCCGAGGCGGAGATCCGAGTCGATATTGATCTTGCAGACCGCGCCTGCTGCAGCCTTGCGGAGCTGGTCCTCGGGAACGCCGATGGCATCCTTGAGAGCGCCGCCATGAGCGTTGATGATCTTTACATATTCCTGGGGAACAGAGGAGGATCCATGAAGAACGATCGGGAATCCGGGCAGCCTTCTGGCCACTTCCTCCAGAACGTCAAAGCGGAGCTTGGGATCCGTGCCGGGTTTGAATTTGTATGCGCCGTGGCTGGTGCCGATCGCGATCGCCAGAGAATCCACACCGGTCCTCTTGACGAATTCCTCGACTTCGTCGGGATCTGTGAACATTGCCTTGTCGGCATCTACCTTGACGGCATCCTCGATGCCTGCAAGCGTTCCGAGCTCAGCCTCTACAACGACGCCATGCTCATGCGCATACTCCGCAACACGTCTGGACTCCTCGATATTCTCCTCGAAGGAGTGGCTGGAATAGTCGATCATAACGGAAGTAAAGCCGCCGTCGACGCACTCCTTGCACACGTTAAAGTCTGCGCCGTGATCCAGATGCAGAGCAATCGGGATTTCCGGATACAGCTCTACAGCCGCCTCAACCAGCTTTTTCAGATAGACGGAATTGGCATACTTTCTGGCGCCTGCAGAAGCCTGCAGGATCACAGGGGACTTCAGCTCGGCTGCAGCCTCGGTGATCGCCTGGACGATTTCCATGTTGTTGACGTTGAA
>DGRU01000009.1 GCA_002390025.1 Lachnospiraceae bacterium UBA4380 | reverse complement strand
CACATCTGTTTTTTCAGCATTATCCACACAAAGCTGAGTGGGGGACGATGCACTGGGGGCATTTTACCACCAGGGATTTCATAAAATGGGAGAACCTTCCTGTCGTGCTGGTGCCGGATCAGGATTATGAGGTGATCTGCGGCTGCTGCTCCGGCAGTACGATTGAAAAAGACGGTGACCTGTGGCTGATGTATACGGCGGCGCAGCCGGAACGGCAGCGGCAATGTCTTGCTGTCTCGACGGATGGCGGCATTCATTTTGATAAAAATCCGGACAATCCTATTCTGACGTCAGGTATGCTGGATCTGGAAGTCACGGAGACAGACTGCCGGGATCCCAGGCTGTTCCGGGTAGGGGATGACTTTTATTTTATCGCAGGCGCGCGTGTTCTGACCAGGGAAGAACTGGCTGCTGCAAAGGCTGCGCAGGCCGCCGGGGCAGAGCGGACCGCAGGGGGCTGTCATGTGCCTTCAGGAAGTGTGTCCGGCAGCGGCGCCCATCCGGATGATGCGGATGTATCTATGCAGGAGGCGGAGTTTGTGTCAGGCAGCTGCACCGAACTGGAAATACGTCCGATTTCCGCCGGTTCACCTTCCGGTGCGGAAGAGGAGGAGAAGGACGGATATGGAAATTTGATTCTGGCACGGAGCAAAGATCTGCTGCACTGGGAATATGTCGGTCATCTGATCGATGAGGATACCGAGGGGCAGATTCCCATGGCCAAAGAATATTTCACCCTGAACGGTGTCTATGAGTGCCCCGATTACATCTGCATGGATGGAAAAGAGGTCATTCTGTCCAGTCCCCAGAACCTTCCTCAGATGGGGAGCCTGTATCAGAATGTCCATTCCGGCATTTATCTGATCGGCGAGCTGAATTTTGAGAACGGGCGTTTCAGAATTGACAGGATCGGTGAAGTGGACAGCGGGTTTGATTTTTATGCCGCCCAGACACTGCGCATGCCGGATGACCGCGTCATCATGATCGCCTGGAAGGAGATGTGGGACCGCAACTTCCCGACCCGTGAAGAGGGCTGGGCGGGCACCTACACACTCCCCCGCGAACTGTATGTGGAGGGAGATACTCTGATCCAGAAGCCGGTCAGTGAGATTGAAAATTATCGCTGCAATAAGGTCGCTGCCTCTTCTCTTGAGGCGGACGAAGCCAGCGTCTGTATAGATGGAATCAGCGGCAGTACCATTGAGCTGTCGGTCACCATTGAACCCGGCACGGCTGCAAGGGCAGGCCTCAAGCTGTTCTGCGGCAGTGAACACGAGACGCTTCTGTATTATGACAGAGAAGCGGGAGAGATCGTTTTTGACCGCACCAGGTCGGGGATTCCTTTCACCGGCCAGGAAGAGGATGTCCACCGCAGGGTCTGCGGGATCGGAGAGGTCGACGCTGTCGAGCTGCAGGTATTTCTGGATGTCAGCTCAATCGAAGCCTTTATTGACGGCGGCCGCCATGTCATGACAGGAAACGTCTATCCCGATCCTGATACAGATATCGGTGTGCAGTTTTTTGCAGAGAAAGGCAAAGCCTGCTTCCGCGACATTGTAAAATATGACATAATTGTGTGAGAATTCCGAAAACAGGACATGGGACCGCTGCGGCGGCTGATACGATGACACTATGACACAATGGCCTGAAAGAGTTTGCGTTCTGCAAACGGGACATGGGACCGTGTGACGGCATGATACTATGACGCTATGACACAATGGCATGAAAGAGTTTGCGTTCCGCGAACAGGACAGGAGACCGTGTGACGGCATGACACCCGGACTTGAAAGGAGAGCATAAGAGCAAAATGAGAATGAACCGCACTGAGATCAATACATTATCCGGCGACATTACAAAAGCAGATTTCGCAGATGCAATTGTCAATTCTTCTAATGAGGAGCTCTTTGGAGACAGCGGCATGAATGGTGCCGTGCACAAAGCAGCCGGCGAACAGCTGCGGACTGCCTGTGAGAAACTGGGCGGATGCAGGGCCGGAGAAGCCAAAATAACAGATGCCTATGCTCTTCCCTGCAAATATATTATCCACACGGTCGCGCCGGTATGGAAAGACGGACGGCACGGCGAGGAGAAGATCCTGGAATCCTGTTTTAAAAATGTCCTGCAGATCGCCTCTTCCTGCGGGATACGCTCCATCGGCCTTTCCTCGATCGGGACCGGCAAGAGAAAAGTACCTGTAGAAAAAGCGGCGGCGGTCGCGGTCCGCACTGTCTTCTCCTTTGTGGAGGAGAATCCCGAAGCCTTTGACAGGATTACCTGGATCCTTTCCAACGATGAGAAGAAGAAAGTATATGATAATGCTCTCAGCATGATGGAGAATGTTCTTAAGATCAGAGCGGAGGTGAATGCCCCCGTAGAACCAGTCTTTCCGATCGGATATGAGAACAAGGTTGTACAGGTTCAGATGATCAAATGCCTGCATGAAGGACACACGATCACACCCGGAAAGGGACTGGCTGTTCTGATGGACGCAGAGGGCAGACGTAAATTCCACACATTCGGAGTGGGGTACTGTGAGGAGTGCGGCCACTACTACACACTGCTCAGAGAGGCCGTGTCTATGAAGAAAGAGGGCGTTCCGCTCTGCAGGATGCTGGCCAAAAAGGATTACGAAAAGGAATTCAAAAATCCCGCCTATTCGACCAATCCCCGCGCCCTTATGGAGCAGTACGGCTACACAATTTTTGACCTCGAAAATCTGAGTGACATACAGAGGCAGACCATACTGGCTTCGCTTGTCGAGCACAAACTCATCAATGCCTCTGCCACTGTCGGTTATCTGGAGGATCTCATTAAGATCGGAAAAGACAACCCCTTCGCCCGCATTGAGGCCGGGAACATCGAAAAATGGAAGGCAGACAGAGACTTCCTCTCCCTCTATAGGGCGTGAGCTTTATCTCAGCGGGAGGGAAGATGATGCCCTTACGGGCATTCCGCAGGCGTGATCCCATGCTTTACATGGGCGTAAGACTCACGAGACAGCCTTGAATTAGAATACTTAAAAGATACTCTGCAGAGAGATCAGACGGCCGGGAAAAAGCAGCAGAGTAGCGGCTTTTTCAGAAGGAAGCGGGTGATTTCTGATAAAAATTCCTGTTACTGTTCACGCCCTCTCGAG